>JAHILQ010000165.1 GCA_018896985.1 Nitrospinota bacterium | reverse complement strand
TAGAATAAAATATAGTCCGGCTTGAAGTCAGTTCTCCTTAAAAGGATTCCGGAGAGATAGATGGATTCTTCAGATTTTTCAAATAGGCGCGAAGAAGACAAAGACATAAGGGCTTTTCGTGAAGATTATCCTGATGTTTATGATTTTGTCTTGAAGGTCTTGGATGGAAATTGTGACAAGCCAACTTTGCAGGCATTCAAGGATGAGCATGGTGAGGATTGTCTCAAAGCCTTTTTGAAGATCATTTCTGGAAAAGCATCAAGGGACGATATCCATGTATTTCTTGAAGCATATCCACAAGGGCATGAGGAAATCTATAATGCCCTTGTAAAAATGATTCAGAACAGGAAGCCCCGGCGAGAAGACCTTCCAGAATCTGTCCCCAGTCGAGAGAAATTCACGAAAGGCGATTTCATAGGCCAGAAGTATGAAGTCTTTGGTGTTCTCGGCGAAGGCGCGTGCGGCATTGTCTACAAGGGGGAAAATAAAATGGGATGTGTCCCGAATATCCTAAACCGCGTTTATTCCGCGTCCGCTGGATTTTTTTGTTATGCAATTATTTCCTATCTTTGTCAGCAAAGTTCACCGCCTAAGAATTTATAATTTACGACATAGTTTTCTATTACTTTATGCCCTTTATGTAGTTCGCTTAGAACAAATTCTTTAGATTGTTTCGGACGAAGGATGTTTTCTTTGGTAAGCTGTGGAGTTCGAAAATTGTCATTGCCAACGACTTGTTCAAGACGCACTGGATCAAAGGTGTAATCGAGGCCGGGCCATTCAAACTTACTTTCGAAGTTCTCTGCGAGTAAGGCAGTAAAGCGGTAAATGCCAAAAAATGACACGTAACCAACAACAATTTTTTCGCTCCTGTTCAAAACAATATGAATCTTATGCAGGGGGCGGATGTGATCTGTCATGAATTGTGTATGAATAAAATTTGCACATGCGAGGGCAGACCCTTTAGCAGTTTTTATGTACTCTCTGACTGCGTCAAATGGCGATGATAAAACAACGTCTTTGGGAAGCTTGATGCACAAAAAGCCATATGCAATTTTTGAGACCGCTCTGCGAAGTAAAGCATTATCGATTGTTATTTCATGTTCTGCATCTGTCGGGCCTGGATGAACATCTTTGAAGGTTTCCATTCCGCCAGATACTTCATAGCGCTTCTGAATGGAAGTACATATTTCTTTTAATTCTTTTTCGGAGCGGGCAGTAATGTTAGCGGAATCAAGTTTCTTCCCATCGCTCGATGTTATCTTTACAATTGGCTCTTTCCGTTTTAAGCCTTTTCCATCAAAGACAAGTATTATTCCAGACGTTAGTTCTTTAACTTCATAGGGTTGTGGCTCACCCCGCTCCCTTTTAATATTCAACCGTGTACCAATCCGTCCAAATTGTTTCGAAATTTCGTCGTCAAGTGCGTGCCCAAAAGTGTCATTGCATACCTTGCAGTAAAGTTTCGCTTTCAACCTGCCGCTAATTGCTTGAGGAATAATATGTTCCGATGTGAGTGTTTGAGGCTCTTTGCAAACAAAACAGAGAGAGTTCATTAATCTATTCCTTGCGCATTACTTATGATTATACCAACTTCCTATTTACAGCTTTCATGGAGAGAATATAGCATATTTACAGGTTTTGATAAAGAAAGAATCATTTGAAATCAGGGAAAATATAAATACACAACCTGGCAAAATATGGGAAAATTGTCCAGCAATAGCAATTATCTCGGCCATATCTTGAATGATTTTCTTGACATCAATCTCACCTTTCAGAAAAATATATAGACCCATATAAAGGGACAACAGGCACCTTTTATCCCATCAATCAGCAAAAACAGCATTCCGATTATGCCGACAGAGTTCCATGCATTCCCTATCCCCTTTTCTTTCCCCCAAAACAATTCCTTTATGCTAAAATTATATTGAAAGGAATTAGTGTCATGCTTAAAGCGGAGAAAATAAAAAAAGAGATAGATGTCCTGCCAACGGCTATGCTGGATGACGTGGAGAAGTTCATCAAGGGACTTAAGACACGCAAGAAAAATGGCAAAAGGAAATCCTCTCTTCTGGTTGAGCTGGCTGATATAGCTGCTGATATAGATTTACCAAGGGATTTCTCAAAACACCACGACCATTATCTTTACGGCCTCCCAAAAAAATGAGCGGCATCTTCCTCGACACCGGCTATTTGATAGCGCTGCTCAATAAAAAAGATAACCTGCATAAAGCTGCTGTAGAGGCAGCAGAAAAATATCATGGCCCTTTTCTAACCACACAGCTTATTCTTATTGAACTCGCAAACAGCCTTTGCCTTCCGCCTCAAAAACCGCTTGCAATAAGGATGATAGATAAAATACAGGCCGACCCCCTAACCACGGTTATCCCTGTTACTTTTGATAGATTCGAAAAAGCCCTGTCACTCTATAAAAAGCGTACTGACAAGTCATGGGGCATGATAGACTGCTTTTCATTCATTGCGATGGACGAATTCGGAGTGAAACAGGCGCTTACTTTTGATGAGCATTTCAGACAGGCTGGTTATAAAGTCCCCTTGTTGTAGATTCCTGCTATTTTCTATCCCCTGCCCCCATTCTCGCGGAGAAAAGGAAAAGGGAACGGGTGTTTTGTTTAGTTAAAAAGTACCTATGGCAGTTGGAATTTACCGGCAACAATTCCCGGAACTGTGATGTCTTCATCAAGGGATTCCCATCTCAGGTTTTGATAAAGGAAAAATCATTTGAAATCAGGGAAAATATAAATACACAACTTGGCAAAATATGGGAAAATTGTCCAGCAATAGCAATTATCTCGGCCATATCTTGAATGATTTTCTTCCATGAATCCGGTATGCCTGAAAGCCTTTTATATCAAGCGTGAAAACTTCATCAATATCAGCCTCTTCGGCCAGAACTACAAGCGTGGCATCGGCAAAGTCCATAGGAATATCGTTATATTTTTCCATTAATATAATTGCCCTTGACAGGCTTTCGTGTGATTGTGGCACTAAAGTAACTCCGCCTTGAAGGATAAAATCAACACATGCCCTTTCAGCCTTTATTGACGGGCCAAGCAGATAAAGTGTTTCTGTTAGAACAGGCTCTGTGGTATATATTTCTCCGCTGAAGGTTTTAAGAAATTCGGCGCACGGCACATGTTTCCCTTCGCTTTTATCAAGCAGTGCAACAAATGCGCCTGTGTCCAGAAGGATTTTATGCATGTTTTCCCATCTTTTTTAGGAGATGTTTTCTGTGGGACTGTCCGAGGTCTGAAACACCGCTTTCAACAGCGCCTATAAGGTTGCTGACGCGCTCATACGGGCTTTGCTCTTCCCTTATCTGTGTTTCTTTTAAAAACCTCTCCAGCGCTATTCTGACAATATCCGAGCGTTTCAGATGAAGCCTCTTTGCATAATTTGATATTTCGCGCTCAAGATTATCCGGAAGCCTGACTGTCAATTGAGATTGCATATGCCCTCCTCTATTTAAGAAATGCAATATATTGTAATGCAATGCATTCAGTTGCGTCAAGTATTAAGTTGAATCCATGGGAAAAGGACATGGAAAAGCATTTGTGTGTGATATAATATATGCCAGTAAAGGAGATAGACTAAAATGCCTGTAGCGCATAAGATTAAACACAAACATCCTTACAAGGAACTGTCTTTAAAAAAACGTGAATTTAAAGCAGCAACCCACTAATGTCCAAGATTATAAGTAGTGTAAAACCTGTTATAAATTAGACTATAGACAACTTACAATAATTCAATTATGAAAGACCTTTCAATCGGCGCAAACATATCTTGGCAGATAGCCGCTCATGAGGCAGCGGCTGCAAAGTTTCAGTTCATTGAGAAAGAGCATCTATTCATAGGCATTTGCAGTCTTGAGAAGATTTTAAGGCTAAGCCCTGAAAACTCTGGTCTCAACCCTGAATCATTTGAGCAGTTTGATTTTAAGTGGTAAAATCAAGGAACAACGCGCGTTGAATGTTATTCTGAGAAATGAGGAAATTCAAATTGTTCCTATAATAGAGGGGTAGAAAAGAAATGAATACCAGAAAAACCAAGATTGTCTGCACAATAGGCCCGGCTTCATCAAGCCGTAAGACAATTCGCTCTCTTATAAGAAACGGAATGGATGTTGCAAGATTAAACTTCTCTCACGGCGACCATGTTACTTACAAAAAGATTACAGGACTTATAAGGGCTGAGTCCGGAAACCTTAAAAAGACAGTAGCAATCCTGCAGGACCTGCAGGGCATAAAGATCAGGGTCGGGCTTGTCAGCAACGGTTCAGTAGAGATTAAAAAAGGCACAGAGATATTTCTGCACAGCGGCAAAGATGTCAGCAATGACAAGCACATATTCATTTCATATCCTGCGTTAAGAAAAGATGTAAAGATAGGCGACAGAATACTCTTTGATGACGGTTTGATTCAGGCAAATGTAACAGGCAAAACCCGCGACGGATTAAGGGTGAAAATTGTTGAGGGAGGCGTTTTAAAGAATAAAAAAGGAGTCAATCTCCCTCATGTAAAAACAACCTTGCCGTCCTTCACAGATAAAGATAAGAACGACCTCAGCTTTGGATTAACAATCGGTGTTGATTATGCAGCGCTGTCATTTGTAAGAAGCGCAAGTGACGTAAGGGTTGTAAAGGAATGGCTTAAAAAAAGACACGCATCGCTGCCTCTCATAGCAAAGATTGAAAAGCCTGAGGCGATTGATGATATTGACAGCATACTTGATGAGGCAGACGGGATAATGATTGCAAGGGGAGACCTCGGAGTTGAGATAGCCACTGAAGAGGTTCCAATAATACAGAAAATGCTTATCAGCAAAGCCAATGAAAAAGGGAAACTCGTAATAACAGCAACACAGATGCTTGAGTCAATGACAGAACATTCAAGGCCGACTAGGGCAGAGGCAACAGACGTTGCAAACGCCGTCATAGACGGCAGTGATGCGCTTATGCTCTCCGCAGAGACAGCAACAGGGAAATATCCTGTAAATGTAGTAAAGATGATGGACAGGATTATAAGATATACAGAATCCCAATCCTTGAGCAGAAGGGATTATTCCGGCTTTGCCATGCTCTTCTCTGACTTTTCAGGCGCTGTTGCCGAAGCTGCATGCACTGCAGCCGGAGATATTCACGCAAAGGCCATAGTTGCATTTACTCAATCAGGATTTACGGCAAGGCTTGTATCCAAGTTCAGGCCGGAAGTGCCGATAATAGGCGTTACTCCTCATGCCGATGTTAAACGGATTATGTCTCTTTACTGGGGAGTTACACCGATGATCATATCTCATGTATCCAACACGGATGATATGATTCAGAAAGTAGAAAAATTACTTATTGGTTCTAATATAGCAAGAAAGGGTGATAATATTGTCATAACTGCGGGTTCTCCCCTTATGAAACGGGGCACAACAAATCTTATAAAGCTGCACAAAATTTCGTAGCTAATGGACTTTTATTTCATATGTCTTAATCTTGCGGTGAAGATTGCTTCTTTCCACATCCAGAATCTCTGCTGTCCTTGATATATTCCAGTTATTTTCCTCAAGCTTCTTTGTAATATAGTCTTTCTCAAAGGCATTTCTTGCATCCTTAAGCGTTTTGTATTGGAAATAGTCGGATCCCTCGTGTTCAACCGGAATAAAGAGATTCTTGGCGTCTATTATATTTGAAGGCGTCATTATAACAAGCCTCTCTATGACATTCTTAAGTTCCCTTACATTTCCGGGCCAGTCGTACGACAGCAGATATTTCAATGCCTCGGGCAGTATCTTTCTGGGAGGCTTGCCGTATTCTTCAGCAAGAGAATCAAGAAAGTATTCAACAAGAATCGGGATATCATCTTTTCTTTCCCTCAAAGGCGGAACAAACAGCGGTATAACATTCAGTCTGAAAAAAAGGTCTTCTCTGAAACTGCCCTTCTTTACTTCTTCCCTGAGGTCTTTATTAGTGGCGGCAATTATCCTGACGTCAACATTTATATTTTTGTTCCCCCCTACCCGCTGAAACTCCTGAGTCTCAATTACACGCAGAACCTTTGCCTGAGTCTGAAGTGACATATCGCCTATCTCGTCAAGAAATAATGTCCCTCCGTCAGCAAGTTCAAACTTCCCGTTTTTCTTCTCAAATGCGCCTGTGAAAGAGCCCTTCTCATGCCCGAAAAGCTCGCTCTCTATGAGTTCCTGCGGAATGGCGGCGCAATTTACCTCTATAAAAGGCTTCCCATCCCTCGGGCTTTTTTCATGCAGGAGTCTTGCAGCAACTTCTTTGCCGGTACCGCTTTCTCCGAATATCAGAACACGGCTGTTGCTCCTGGCAGCCATCTCCATCTGTTCCCGTAAATCCTTAATCTTTTGCGATTCACCGATAAGCTTCCACTTCCTTGTCAGGTTCTCCCGAAGTGTAATGTTTTCTCTCTCAAGCATCCTCTTTTCAATCGCCCTCTTTGACACAAGAAGCACCCTCTCAAGAGAAAGCGGCTTCTCAAGAAAATCATAGGCGCCTATTTGTGTGGCTTTCACTGCAAGTTCAATACTGCCGTGCCCTGATATCATTATTACCGGAACATCAGGCTTCATCGCCTTTATCTCCTGCAGTGTTTTAATTCCATCCATGCCGGTAAGCCATATATCCAGAAAAATAAGGTCGGGAGAAGTCTCCCTGAGTATCTTTACTGCTTCCTCCCCTGAGTCTGCAGTTAAAACATCATAACCATCATCTTCCAGTATGCCTGACAGGCTTTCTCTTATACCTTCTTCATCATCCACTATAAGAATTACAGGTTTTGACACTTTACCTCTCCTTCTAAGTCTATATATCTCTTATTGGCAGTTCTATAGTAAAGATTGTGCCCTTAGGTCTATTGTCTCTTACCCTGATATATCCCCTGTGTTCCATAACAATTTTGTTTGCAATAGCCAGCCCCAGCCCTGTGCCGTCCTTTTTTGTAGAGAAATAGGGAAGAAATATTTTGTCTTTATCATCTTCCTTCATTCCCGGGCCGTCGTCCGCAATGTCCATAAAAACCCTGTTTGCCGACTTATCCATATGCACTTTGAGTTCTATATTACCACTATTACCCATTGCCTGAAATGCATTGTCAAAAATATTAATCATCACCCGCTTGAACTGCTCCCCATCCATTTCAACAGGCGGCATATCGTCCGGCAATAAGACCTTCACATTGAATCCTTTATAAGCCTTATAGAGTTCCAGCGCCTCATTTATTATACTCCCAAGGTTTGTCGGCATCTTTTTTATCTCCGGCATCTTGCCAAACCTTGAGAACTCATCAACAAGCCTCTTAAGGCTGTCAACCTCATTCACTATTGTTCTTGTGGAGCGTTCAAATATCTGGTCAAAATCCTTATCCTTCTGCTCCCACTTCTTCACCATTCTTTCTGTTGAAAGTTTTATCGGTGTAAGCGGATTCTTTATCTCATGCGCTATTCTCCTTGCAACTTCTTCCCATGCAATTGCCTTCTGAGCTTTTATGATATCAGTAAGGTCGTCAAAGACGACTAACAACCCTATCGCTATCGGCGTTGATGCCTTGTCTCTGAGAGTGGTAACAAAGACTCTCAGTATAAGTCTTTTGTCTCCAACTGTCACCCTTACATCTTTCTCTATGCCCTTGAGGTCTTTAATTATTATCCCGCTGATAAGGGTGTTAAGTTCTTCTGATGCAATCATTGCTGTCAGTTCCCTGTAGTTTTTATTAATTACATCTTCAGCGTTCACATTCAATATAGAACATGCAGCGACGTTGATTGTCAGTATCTTGCCATGCACATCAAGGAACACAACACCGGAATTAATATTCGCAAGTATGTTCTCCATCCAGAGCCTCTCCCTGTCGGATTTCACATAAGCCTTCTGGAGTGTTTCTTTTCCCTCCTTCAATCCTGCCACCATATGGTTGAAAGAATTTATCAGCAGCCCTATCTCATCATCCCTTCTGAGATTAAGACGAACATCAAGATTCCCTGATGCAACTTCCTCTGTTGCCTGCGCAAGGCTCTGTATAGGGTCCGTAATCCCTCTTGCAATCCTCAGCGCCACCCAGAGGGACATGAACACAACAATCAAAGTAAAGAAGGCAAGTATTAAAATATAGTTCATCTTCAAGGGCACTTTCCATGATTCCATGTTCAAATAGTCTTCGTATGCGCTTTTTACCTTTTCAACGTTGACCGCAATATCTTTTGGCAGAGTGGTTTCAATAACTATAATGCCTGTCATTTTCCCTTGGGAATATTCCGGAACGGCTGCCCTTATAGTATCTCCATTTTCGCCGGATATGACCTCTGTCCCCTCTTTACCGTCAAATGCAGCCTTAATCGTCTCTGTTGGATTTTCAGGGATACTGTTCATACGAGTTACCCTGTAACCCGAAGCAGATTTTTCACCTGACACAACTGCCCTTGCAAAATCCATGGTCCTCTGCCTTTCCATCTCATAAACAGCCTTAGCGACATTAAGTGAACTGGTAAGAGGCTGCCTGAACTGGGGGGTCAGAAATTTGTCTATGTAATTTGTAACAAGCCCGCTTGCCACAAAGAACAGAAGCGCTGCAGGTATAGACGTAAGCACAACAAATATCACAACAATCTTTGTCTTGAATTTATAACCAAGAATTTTCTGTTTTCTCTCTATGTAGAGTTTTATAAGGTTCTTGCTGACAAAAAATACCAGGGTCAGAAGCGCGATTATATTCAGGTTCAGAAGAACCAGAAGGATTACTATTGTCAAGACTGATACCGTTTCAAGCCTGATGTAATATAACTCAATCGCAGAGGCAGCAATTATAAAAATAAAAACCCCTAAGAACAACAGTCCATTTCTAAGATTTTTCATTTCTCCTGCCCCACGCGGAATTTTGAAGAGTCCTTCACTTTGGTAAACTCCTTTTCCGGCACAAAGAAAAACAGATAACTTATAACAGGAGGGAGCTTTCTTAGTCTTGACTCAACTGTTATGCGGACAAAATAATCATCTGGCTCCAACTCTCTTATATTTGTAAGTTTAAGATCTCTGATACTTAATGACCAGTTCAATAATGAATCAAGCTCATTGAATCTTCTTTCTACTATTGTCATGCCATCTGACGATGCAGCTACATATTCCTTCTTGACTGGATCAACCCGCAGCGTCTTAACGATAGTCTTTCCGAGAACAAACTCATCAGGCCACATATTCCACACCCTGAACAGGTCTATGTAAAATGTAATCTCTTTTGCTATCCCGTTTTTCAGATCCTGCAGCTGCTTTTCATCAAGGATAAGCCCTGTTGTAACATATATTTCGTTGTTTATAATCTTCGTTTCCGGCCCGATTATCTCAGCAGACCTTGTTATAGAAGGGAAAAACAACAAACAACAAAAAAGAAGTAAAAAACAAAAAGCAACCTTCCATCTCCTGTCTATCAATTTAGCCTTGACATCTCCTCTGAAAAAATTTATTCTCATTATACCATAATAAAGACAGTGAACAGTGTCAGAAAAGCAGTGAATAGTGTCAGTGATTAGTGTCAGGAGGGAAAAGTATTTCTTGCTGACACTGACACTTAAAACTGGCACTTTAATAAAAGGAGGGCTTATGGAACTTAAGACAGTAAAGATAGACATTCCTGAAAACTGTAATGTCATACTTGGACAGACACATTTTATAAAAACAGCGGAAGACCTTTATGAAATTATGGTCACAACTGTTCCGCATACACATTTTGGAATCGCATTCACAGAGGCGTCAGACCCGTGCCTGATAAGGACAGAGGGTAACGATAACGGGCTTATAGATGCCTGCGTCAAAAACCTTCAGGCGCTTGGAGCAGGACATGTATTCTGCATACTAATGCGCGGAGCCTATCCTATAAATGTCCTCAACCAGATTAAAAATTGTCATGAAGTATGCAGGATATTCTGTGCAACGTCAAATCCAGTTGAGGTTGTTGTAGCCGCTCTATCCCATGGCAGCGGTGTCTTGGGAGTCGTTGACGGTTTAGGACCGAAAGGCGTAGAGACGCCTGACGATAAGGCTCACAGAAAAGAATTCTTAAGAAAGATCGGATATAAACTGTAAAACTATGCGAATCAGAGGCAGTGTCGAAGAGACGTTATGTCCATTCTGCAGCGAACCGTTTAAAAGGCCGGAGGATATAAATACCGGGCTTGGAAATGTTTTCACAGGCGGGAAGTGTAAATGCGGAGCAGCATACGTCTTTGACCGTTCCGGACACAATCTCGGTGAGGCTTACGTTGATGCCCTTGTATTTGCCAATAACTTTTTTTTTATTTGACTGAATATGTAAAGATATATTAGTGGCTCTTCGTGTAAGAGTGCGGGTAAATAAGAGCTTTGTGGATATGCTAACACATGAAGAGGAAAGAGAAAAGTAGCTTTTCTGTGGCTGAGAAAAACTGTATGATTATTGGATGGGCAAGAAGAGACGATTACTGGAGAAATACCAGTTCCCCGGGGTTCGGCCGCGATCGGCAATACAGGGGATGTTTGGAGACCCGAGGGCACGGACCATCCGGCTTAATCGTACCGAAAAAAATGGCATGTGGCTGTTGTGGTACCGTGCATCGTGGCTACTATGACAAAACAGTGCGGCGGATACGGGACCTGTCCTGCGGGGATGCGCGCATATACCTGGAGGTGGAGGTTCGCCGTGTCCGGTGCAAAAGGTGCGGGAAAGTGAAACGGGAGAAACTCCCATGGCTGGCGAACAATCCCTTTTACACGAAGCGGTTCTCCTAAAAAAGATTTTTCT
>JAHILQ010000164.1 GCA_018896985.1 Nitrospinota bacterium | reverse complement strand
TAGTCAAAAGGCTGAATGAGCTTGGTGAGAACCGTATCCTTATTGTTGACAATCTCGGCAATACAGACAAATGGCGTAATCTTGCGGGTCTTGATTTTGAGGATTATGTGCAAAAGGATGTGTTTCTGGAAAGACTATCAGGAGGTGCATTTGGCGGCAAGATTTCAGCCATTTTCCATATGGGTGCTCGAACCTCAACCACAGAGAGTGATATGGAGTACCTGATGAAAAACAATTATGAGTACACAAAAATACTCGCCCTTTGGGCAGTAAAAGAAGGGGTACTATTTATATATGCCTCAAGTGCAGCTACATACGGGTATGGCTCGATGGGATTTTCTGATGACTACCACCAATTAAATCATCTCTGCCCTCTTAATGCTTACAGTTATTCAAAGCACCTTTTTGATTTATGGGTTTTTAAAAACAATCTTCTCGATAAGATAGTGGGCTTAAAGTATTTTAATGTCTTTGGCCCAAATGAATGGCATAAGGGTGAAATGCGAAGCATGGTTCTTAAGGCATATGAGCAGGTAAAGAAAAATGGGGAAGTGAGGCTTTTTAAGTCCTATCATAAGGATTATGGAGATGGAGGACAGCTAAGGGATTTTATCTATGTGAAAGATGCAGTTGAGATGACTCTGTATTTTCTTGAACACCCTGAAATAAATGGAATCTTTAATATCGGCACAGGAAAACCGAGGACATGGAATGACCTTGTTAATGTGGTATTTTCAGCGCTGGGGAAGTATCCCGTCATTGAATATATAGATATGCCTGAGGACATTCGTGACAGATATCAGTATTTCACAAAGGCTGATATTTCAAAACTGCGCATGTCAGGCTATGAAAAGGAAACGGCGTCCCTCGAGGACGCAGTGAGGGATTATATAAGGATAATCACCCATCAGGAGAATTCAGATGTGTGAGTCTAATGCATATATTGAAGACAATGGCAATGAAATACTCTACCTTGAGGCGGTGGACATATTGAGACCCGAGGGCGGGAAAATCTACTTGAAAAACTTTTGGGGTGAAGAGAAGGTCTTTAAGGGTGAGATAAAGGAGATATCCTTTCTAAAACACAGGATTGTGCTGAGAATAAAGTCGGAAATAATGATAGATAAACAAAATGATGGAAGTCACAATGGCTGAGAAGAAAAGGCGACCTCTCTGCATTTAGGGGGTGAACAGGTAAGGGCGATGCATGAGGAACATGAGGAGAAGTGCAGGGAATACAGAGAACGGATTAGACAGATTGAGGAGATGCTGGAGAGGTGGTATGCAGATATAGAGAGTGAATTGATAGCGATGAGAGATGTTTTAAAGGATGGTTCTGTTGTAATGGGTTGACAAGAAAGGCTTTCGGGAAAGGAGGTGAGGAGCATAATTTGAGATTTCAGATAGCATATTTAGGATTTTAGGGCAGGGAGACCCAAACTCGCAATTAAGGATTTAGCCCTGCCCTGAGGAGAGAGGCTCTAACCATCCCCCCTCACTCTGATTTTATCAGAAAAGGGGGTAAAAGGAAAACTAAGGGAGGAGGAAGTGTAAAAATGAAAAAACTGTTTTTAACGGTCTGCTTTTTGGTGATGTTTGCAAGTGTCTCTTTCGCTGCCCATCCGCTCATCACTGACGACACAGGCACGCAGGGCAAGGGAAAGTTCCAGTTGGAGGTTAACAGCGAATTCACCAAGGAAAAAGAGCAGCAGTACAACACGGATGAGGAAAAATGGGAAACAAAGAAAGAAACAGGCGGTGAACTGGCAACCGCATTATCTTACGGCATAACAGATAATGCAGATATTGTCCTCGGCCTGCCGTACCAATGGAAAAAGACAAGGATAGACGGGGTTGTCACAACTGATAAAACCGAGCAGGGAGACGGCATATCTGATATGTCTCTGGAGGTCAAGTGGAGGTTCTACGAGAAGGATGGGCTAAGTCTTGCTCTAAAACCCGGAATCACACTGCCAATAGGAGATGAAAATAAAGGTCTGGGTAACGGAAGGGCTTCATACAGCCTTATGTTTATTACAACAAAGGAGGTAGAGCCATGGGCATTTCATCTGAATCTTGGATACACTCACAATGAATACAAACTTCAAGCAGATAAAGAGGCGAACAGAAAGAATATCTGGCATGCTTCTCTGGCATCAGAGGTTGAGGTTGTGAAAGACCTCAAGGTGGTTGCAAATATTGGGGTGGAGAGGAATCCTGATAAGACATCAAATACGCATCCCACCTTTATCCTCGGCGGTTTGATATACTCTATCTCGGAAAATCTTGACATAGATCTTGGAGTAAAGGGCGGGCTTAACAAGCCTGAAACGGATTTAACATTCCTTGCAGGAATTGCACTGAGGTTTTAATTTTATGTAGAGGGAAAAGAATGGGAAAATCTCACAAAAAAAGGAGTATATGATATGCATATGGCAGATGCTTTACTTTCACCTGCAGTCGGAGCAACCTTTTGGGCAGGAACGTTAGGAACAATAGCATACTGCTCAAAAAAACTTAAGGAAAATCTGGATGAAAAATTGATACCCCTGATGGGGGTCCTCGGCGCTTTCATCTTCGCAGCCCAGATGATTAATTTTACAATTCCGGTAACAGGCTCAAGCGGTCATCTTGGCGGCGGCTTAATACTGGCGATAATTCTTGGCCCCTATGCCGCCTTCCTTGTCATGGCATCGGTTCTTACTGTCCAGGCGCTCTTCTTTGCTGACGGAGGGCTTCTTGCCCTCGGATGCAATATCTGGAACATGGGAATCTATCCCTGTTTCATCGCCTACCCGCTCATCTACAAGCCTTTGACGAAGAACAGCACGAGCAACGGACGGATACTTTTTGCGTCGCTCCTGAGCGCTGTCATAGGGCTCCAGCTTGGCGCATTCTCTGTCGTTATTCAGACGCTTCTTTCAGGAAAGAGCGAGCTTCCTTTCGGGACATTCCTGCTGCTGATGCAGCCGATTCATCTTGGCATCGGCATTGTCGAAGGAATTGTCACTGCCGGTGTTATCAGTTATGTGCGCACGGTGAGGCCGGAGTTACTTGAAAGTATTCCCGCATCCAGACCGCTTGCAGCAGGGATATCCCTAAAGAACGTCCTCGTGACGTTCGTGATACTTGCCGCAATAACCGGCGGTGCGCTCTCGTGGTTTGCTTCGACCTTCCCTGACGGGCTTGAATGGTCGATTGAAAAGGTCTACGGCAAAGCCGAACTTCCTGAGCAGGAGCATGGGATTACTGCAGTTCTGAAAGGATTCCAGGAGAAGACCGCTTTTCTGCCGGATTACACTTTCAAAAAATCAGAAAATGAAGCAAAACAGGAAGAAGCAGCCCCTTCATGGCCCGGAGTTGATACGGGAACATCCCTATCGGGTATTCTCGGAGCCGTTATTGTTCTCGGGGTTATTATGATCATCGGGGTTAGTATCAGGGCAATAAGGAGAAACAAGTCCTGAACATTTCTGAGAGAGAAACACGGGGAGGAAGCGCCCGTTGATATTCCTCCCCGGATTCCGTTATCGTAATGGCATGAGAGTCCTCTATCCTGTACAGTTGGCAGATCGTCCATGACCTTTGATGAAGAGTATTTCAATATCGGCTATCTCGACAGGCTTTCCTATCGGGACACCGTTGTGCATAGGCTTGATCCACGGGGCAAGGTGATCGCGACTATGATCTTCGTTATCACCGTCATCTCCTATCCCAAGTATGAAGTCATTCCCCTCGTCCCGTTTTTCATCTTCCCAGTCCTTCTGATTACCCTCAGCGACACGCCATTTAAATTTGTGCTTAAGAAGATGCTCATTGTTTCTCCCTTCGCAGTTTTCATAGGCATCTTCAATCCCCTCTTCGATACCAGGGCTGTCACCCTTGCGGACGGTGTCCTTATTTCGGCAGGCTGGATATCTTTTCTCTCCCTCCTGATAAAGTTTACACTTACGACAAGCTCTGCACTCCTTCTGATTGCAACAACATCCTTTCCCGGTATTTGTACCGCCCTTCAGAGGCTTGGCGTTCCCGCGCCTTTCACGTCACAGCTCTTCTTTTTATATCGCTATATTTTTGTGCTCATGGAGGAGGCAATGCGGATAGTCAGAGCAAGGGACCTGCGATCCTTTGGCAGCCGCGGCACGGACATAAAAGTCTTTGTACGTCTTATCGGAATACTGTTTGTCAGAACGGTTGAGCGGGCAGAGCGAATATACAATGCCATGCTTTCCCGTGGGTTCCGCGGGCATATCCCTTCTATGAGGCAGCTCCGCTTCACCATATCGGATGCAATCTTTGTTTTCTTGACCATAGCCTTTCTCTCCGCACTTCGTTTCTTCAATATCACCGAAATGATCGGGAGGTTTGTACAGGAGCTTGCCGTATGAGCCACCATCTTGTAGCGTTTGATAGCGTTTCCTTTTGCTATCCAGACGGCACCGAGGCGCTTAATGGCGTTTCTTTCAGAATCATCCACGGCGAATCAGTGGGCATCGTCGGTGCAAACGGCGCGGGCAAATCAACGATCCTCATGCATATGAATGGATATCTTCTGCCTTCTTCAGGTATTATCACCATCGGCGACCTCCAACTTACTAAAAAGACCCGGCAGGAAATCCGCAGGAAGGTCGGCATGGTATTCCAGAATCCTGACGACCAACTCTTTATGCCAACTGTTTTTGATGATGTTGCCTTCGGGCCGCTTAATCTGGGACTGCCTGAGGAAAAGGTAAGGGAGCGTGTAGATGAAGTCCTTAAGATAGTTGGATGCCTTTCACTGAAGGACAAGCCCCCGCACCATCTTTCAAGCGGGCAGAAAAGCTCAGTTGCCATTGCATCAGTCATTGCAATGCAGCCCGACATCCTTGTTATGGACGAGCCTGCATCAAACCTTGACCCGAAATCGCGCAGACAGCTCATAGAGTTCCTTAAGGATTTTGAGCATACAAAGGTAATTGCCTCTCACGATCTTGATCTGATCCTCGATGTATGCAAGAGGTGCATTGTGATCAGGGATGGAAGGATAGTAGCTGACGGGCTATCGCATGAAATACTCTCAGACAGGGGATTGCTTGAGGAGAACAACCTTGAGCTTCCTTTGAGCCTTCAGAGAGTTGCATATGGAAATGATAAAATCATGGAGGGGGAAAGATGGACGACATAAGCAAGCTCAGGCATCTTCTTGAACACTGGGCAGAGCACAATGAAGAACATGCAAAGACATACATTGAGTGGGCGGAGAAGGCATCAGCATCAGGGGATAAAGAATTATCCTCTATACTTAAAGAGATTGCTGAAAATACAAAGAAGATGGATGGGTTGTTTGAAAAGGCAAAGAAGGCTGTCAGGAAAGATTGAAATGCAATTCAATCACTTTATGGCAGGCATATGTGTGGATAAAATTGATAGGAGGCTGTGTCTGGATTGAGGCAAGATTCACGGGTCTGTCAGAATAGGGGCTGAAGTCTCTACGAAGTGGAGCGGATAGCCCCGCATAACAGCTTAGAATAACCTGATATATTGTACTAACGCTTGCAGCATTACAATGGTAGTTTAATATTGCCGAAAAACAGGCACAGCCTCCGAGCTATTTGTGGGAGATTAATTATAAGAGGATGAATGAAATATAAACTTCCGGATGGGTTTGAAAACAAAGAAGAAGCAATGGAGGCATTGATTAAAAAAGAGATTGATGCCGCTGAATCAGAACTTTCTGCAATCAGACAAGATGTGGAAAAATTCCTTCTTGAGAAAAAAGGCTATGCCGCAACCGAGATAGAAAAAGACAGGGAATTTGAAGTTTTGATTGGAAATGAAAGATGCAAATCAGGAACAGACATTATCATAAGCATTGACGGCAAAAGACTTATCTTAATTAAATGTTCTGTCGGCGAGCTGGTCTCAAGGGAAAGGCAGGCAGTCGCATGCGCCCGTGTGCTTGACTCTTATCAGATACCTTTTGCAGTTGTAACAGACGGAACAGACGCAATAGCGCTTGATACGTTGACAGGCAAGGTTATCAGCGAAGGCATGGGATCCATTCCTTCAAGAAATGAGCTTGGTGAACTTCTTCAGAAAATTGAATTTAAAAAGCTGGCCCCAGACAGGGCAGAAAAGGAAAAGCGAATACTCCTGGCATTTGATGCGATAAAATGTACGATAACTTAATCTTATGGCGTCTCCGATGCAAAAAGACCTGTGCTCAGATAACGCTCTCCCCTGTCAGGCAATATCACAACAACCTTTTTCCCTTTCCCCAATTTTCTGGCAACCCTTAATGCAGCCCACATTGCCGCTCCTGATGATATGCCGCAGAGAAGCCCTTCTTTAAGAGATAATTGCCTTGCTGTTTCAGCTGCATCCGAATCTGTTACAGGAATAACTTCATTATATATCTTTGTGTTCAATACTCCGGGGAAAAAGCCTGCCCCGATCCCTGCAATCTTATGCGGCCCGGGATTTCCGCCTGAAAGAACAGGTGAGGCCGCAGGTTCCACTGCGGCTATCCATATGTCAGGTTTTTTACTTCTTAGCGCCTCGCCAATGCCTGTTATCGTGCCGCCTGTGCCGACGCCTGCGACAAAGCCGTCAGGCACAGCGCCGAGCGCATCCATTATCTCAACCGCAGTTGTCTTTTTGTGTATCTCAGGGTTTGCAGGATTTTCAAACTGCTGCGGCATAAAATAACCTGTGCTTGCCCTGTAAATCTCCTCTGCCTTCTCAACAGCTCCCATCATTCCCCTCTTGCCTTCTGTCAGAACAAGCTCTGCGCCATAAGCCTGAAGCAGATGTCTTCTTTCCATTGACATTGTCTCAGGCATTGTAAGGATTAGTTTGTATTCCTTTAGTGCCGCTACCATCGCAAGCCCTATTCCGGTATTCCCGCTTGTAGGCTCTATGATTGTGCCTCCGGGTTTAAGCGCCCCGCTCTTCTCTGCTGACTCTATCATTGAAAGGGCAATCCTGTCTTTCACAGAGCCGCCTATGTTATATCCCTCAAGTTTTGCCCAGACCTCAGCGTCATCCGCCTGACATAAGCGGTTGATCTTCACCAGAGGCGTATTGCCGATCAAAGTAAGGATATCTTTATTAAGTTTCATTATAGGTTATAGGTTATAGGTTATAGGTGTTAGGTTTTAGGTGTTAGATATACTGATACCTGACACCTGATACCTGATTTCTTTCTTTCTC
>JAHILQ010000163.1 GCA_018896985.1 Nitrospinota bacterium | reverse complement strand
TTAAAAGGCATTGATCCAAAGAAAGACCAGTCTTATTTTCTCTATGTATTGCGAAGGGAAGAACTTGAGAGGCTTCTGCTTCCGCTTGGAGATTATAAGAAAGAGGATGTAAGAAAAATTGCAAACAATCTCGGCCTTCCTGCTGCTCAGAGACCTGAAAGTCAGGAGATATGTTTCATAGAAGACAGAAATTATTTTAAGTTCATTGACAATATCTCTCAGTTCACATGCGGTCCGGGGCCTATTATAGACATGAGCGGGGGAATACTTGGAGAGCATAAAGGGATTTATCATTACACAGTCGGCCAGAGGAAGGGGCTTGGCATTTCTTCTCAGGAGCCTCTGTATGTTACTAAGATTGATGCTGTTAAGAATATCGTCTATGTAGGTTCTGAGGAATCAGCGATGATGAAGGAGATTGAAGTAGATGACCTTAATTGGCTAATTCCGATTCGCCCATTCACCACTTCACCTTTCAAGGCTACAGTAAAAGTCCGCTCTATGATGAAGCCTGAGCCGGCAAATATTTGCATTAGCCCTGATTTGAAAACCGCAAATATTATTTTTGATAAACCTCAGTGGGCTCCCGCACCGGGGCAGAGCGCAGTCTTTTATGATGAGGATGTTGTTATCGGTGGGGGAGTGATTGCGAAATCAATCTCGGAATGACAAACAAGCTGCTGTTTTGTGCTATGATTATTCTAATCCTGTAAACCAGTTCGGTAAGAGTTCTGTAAGGAGGTAATTATTATGCCGGCTTATGAATATATCTGTCAGGACTGCAAAAAAGAATTCATGGTCTTTCTTTCCATTAAGGAGTTTGAGGCAAAACCAAGGATAAAATGCCTCCACTGTGGAAGCGATAATGTGCAGAGAAAGATTACAGGTTTTTTTGCAAAGACGAGCAAGAAATCATAACTTTCAGGCGCAAAAATGATTTACGATTAACGATAATATCAGTAACCGGAGATGCATCATTTTTTCTCCAGAACTATCCTGTGCTTTAAGAGCGCAATCTCTTTTATGTCTCCTTCAAGCACCTTTTGCTCACCGAACAGGTTTTTAAGGTATATCTTTCCCTGTTCGGGTTTTATTGTGTCAACATTCTCAAGGTAGAGTTCTTCCCTGCCGTCTTTCAGTATATATACGTTTACATCACACATAGTTCATCTCCATTCTGTTAGTGTCTATTATAAAGTATAAAACATAACCACTGCAGAAAGCGAAGACCAATCCTATGTATCGCCATCCATGCTAACCGGACTCTCCCCTCTTGTTGAAACCTTCTGTTTCATGCAACAATTATCTATGGAAAAGATGCTCAAAGATGCTGCCGGTTCAACGCCTGATCCTGAAAGGGCATTTAAAAGCCTTACTACATTCTCCGGTAACAATCCTGATTATATTGATAAACTGAAGGCTGCCATAACACCAATATCTCTTCTTTTCAGTTTCAGCCAGTTCCTCGCGAATTTCTGCATCTCAACCCCTGCTGTATTGTTTGATACGCTCGCTGAAACAGAGAAAACTGCGGACATGGAATCCCTCTCAGCCTCTTTAAGGGAAAAATTAACGGGGGGCGATGAAAATGCAAAGGTTGTATGCAGGTTCAAGAAAAAAGAACTTCTCAGGATAACACTCAGGGATATTCTCAAAAAGGCTGACCTTACAGAGACGATGCTTGAGCTGAGCATACTTGCGGATGTAATCGTGGATGAATCGCTAAAGGTTGTTAAAAAGTCACTGACTGAAACATACGGCGAACCTGAAAAGGATGCATTTACTGTCATTTCCATCGGGAAGCTTGGAAGCGATGAACTTAATTTCAGTTCAGACATAGACATAATGTTTGTATATGGGACTGCAGACGGAGAAACTTCAGGCGTAACAATACCGCAGGGTATTACAGCGAACAGGATAACCAATCACGAGTATTACTGCAAATTGGGAGAGAATCTTAATAGATTTTTATCCGCAAATACAGAAGACGGTTTTATCTACAGGGTGGATTTAAGATTAAGGCCTGAGGGACAGAGAGGAAGCATTGCATTGCCGATGTCAGGTTATGAGACATACTATGAATCATGGGGCAGGGCATGGGAGAGGGCAATGCTCCTGAGGGCAAGGCCAATTGCAGGCGATTCAAACCTCGGGAATGAGTTTATGGAAATGATTAAGCCGTTTGTTTACAGGAAATACCTTGATTTCACTGCAATTGACGAGATAAGGCAGATAAAGACGCGCATAGATTCAGCATTCAAAAAAAATGATATTAAAAGAGGATACGGCGGCATAAGGGAGGTAGAGTTTTTTACCCATGCCCTTCAGCTTATCTATGCAGGTAAGGAACCATTATTAAGGGAAAGGGTTACTCAAAAAGCTCTGCATATGCTTCTGCAGAAAAACCTTATTGGACAGACTGACTATTCTGTACTTCTGGATAACTACAGATTTCTCAGGACGCTTGAGCACAGACTCCAGCAGATGAATGACCTCCAGACTCACAGCCTGCCGTCCAATGAAAATGAACTGAATGCGCTCAGCAGAAAAATGGGATTTCCGGGCAGGGAATCTTTTTTAAAGGAACTTGAGTCCAGAAGGAAAAGCGTAAGAACTATATACAACTCGCTATTCAGAGAAGAAGAGAAAGCGCAGTCAGACGGAGTGGCGCTCTTTGATGAGGAACTTTCAGACGCAGAGGTTAAAGAGTATCTTGGCAGGATAGGCATTAAAGATGTTGAGCGAGGGATGCGCAATATCCAGCTTATAAGAAATTCAACCTACAATTACCAGACGCTGAGGGGCAGGAGACTTCTTGGCGAGATACTGCCGTCATTTGTTGATGCGGCTGTCAAAAGCGGCAACCCTGATATGGCGCTGAATCATCTTCAGTCTTTTGCCTCATTTTTGAGCGCCAGAGAATCCTATCTTGATGCATTTAAAGAAAATAAAGAGCTTATCCCGGTGCTCACAAATCTCTTTTCACAAAGCGAGTATATCTCAAAGGCGGTGATAAGAAGGCCTGATTATCTTGAGATGATAGGGCATGAAATGCTCCTTAAAAAAAGCTTAAAGGCATTGAAAATAGAATTAAAAGAGAGCATAGAAAGCGGGACAGCGATAAGCGATGCGATCCGCCTTATGCGTCAGGTTGAAGAGATAAGGCTCAGTCTTTTGTTTCTCCTGAAGAAGATAAACGTGATAGACCTTACAAAAGGATTAAGCAGAACCGCTGAGGCAATTCTTTCTGTGAGCATTGAAAATAATCCCCCCTTACCCCCCTTTAGCAAAGGGGGGATGGGGGGATTTTCAGATGGAAGACTTGCAATGATAGGTTTTGGCAAGCTTGGAGGCAGAGAGATTACATTTAACTCTGACCTTGATATCATCTTTGCCTCTGCAGGCGATGTGACGGAAGAGGATACAAAGGTTGCTGAACGGCTGATTAGGCTTCTTATTTCATATACACGCGAAGGTGCTGCATACAGAGTTGACATGAGGCTCAGGCCTGACGGCACAAAGGGGACTCTTGTTTCATCAATGGAATCATTCAGGGATTACTACTCAAAGAATGCCGCATTCTGGGAATTTCAGGCGCTTCTTAAGGCAAGGCCTATTGCCGGAGATAGGAAGGCAGGGCAGTGTTTTCTGGATATGGCAAAGGATATTTTAATCACGCATGGGCGCAGTGTATCTGCCTCTGACATGCGCGGGATGAGAGAAAGGATACAGAAGGAGCTTTCAAAGGAGACAGCAGGTCGGGATCGACTCGCAACGAGCTATGACATAAAACTTGGATACGGGGGGCTTGAAGAGCTTGAGTTCACAGTTCAGTATCTGCAACTGAAGAATTGTGCTCAGCGCCCCTCTCTTATTGTCCAGAATACGCTTGATGCAATAAAGAGATTACGCCTTGCAGGAATAATTAATCAATCACATGCAGAAGCCATGAAGGGAGCATACATCTTTTACAGAACACTTGAGAGTTATCTGAGACTAAGGGAGCGTGATATCCTGAAGAAAGACGATGAAAACATTTTAATCGCAGCGGCAGAATTTTTGGGATTTAAAAGTAAGGATGAGCTGATTGGAAAACTTGATGAAACAAGAGCAAAAGTAAGAGATATATATAATCTTTTGGTAATTTAAAAATTGGGGAAGTGAAAATAAGCGGGGATGATAAGGGAGAATTGCAAAATAAGATAGCATCTTGCAGGGTGTCATCCCTGTCCATGAAAAGCTTAAATAAGAATCATTTATTGACATAAAGTTACTATAGGTCTAAAATACCAATAGATGCCAGCAGAATTAATTGCTTACAGAAAAGCCACCGACGAATTAGGCAATATCATTGAAATAAAGGTGTGGCAATTGCCAGAGCCTGCAAGAGATAAACAGCATTGCTATAAATATTCACTTGTTTATATTGTGAATGATGAAAGGGTAATAGGATATGACAATGCAGAGGGCAAAGGAGACCACAGGCATTATGTCAGAGCTGAAAAACCTTACAGGTTTAAAGGTATTGACAGGCTTCTTGAAGATTTTTACAACGACATTGAACAATATAAGAGAGGGATAAAACGATGAGAGTTAAAAAAGTAAAAGTAGGGATTAAAAGCCTTAAAGAGATTTTGAAGGATACAGCAGATGTTATAAAAAGAGTGGAAAAAGGTGAGCATTTGAAGCCTGTTAAAGAACCTGAAATCTACTTCACCAGTTTTGAGGCTTTAAGGAAAGCGCTGACGCCTAAGAGGCTTGAACTCATGCATATCATTAAGACGAAAAAACCTTCTTCTATCAATGAGCTTGCAAGAGTAGCAAGGAGGGATGTTAAGAACATTGCAGAGGATGTGAAGTATTTAGAGCAGATGGGGTTGATTGAAAAGAAGGCAGAGAATAATAAGACAACACCTATCATCAGGTATGACAGGATAGCGTTAGAAATAGCGGTATAGGAGTTTTCAGGGGGTTAACATCTTGCATGGTGTTATCCCCTTGTTTATTTTTCTGTTTTGATTTTAGTTGAACTTTCTTTTAGCAGGTGTTATTTTTATTATAGGATTTAATAGCAGGGGAGTAAACTATGGGCATTTTTGATGTTAAACGTGAGTGTGAAAGCTGCGGAACAAAATATCTCGCATCTGAATTAGACTTAATCCGAATCGGCAATATTTATCAATATTTGTGCAGGAGTTGTGTAACAGGTGAACAGAGAATCGGACAACAGAGGTCTTCTCTGATATGGATTTGCCCCTCTTGCCTTGCAAAAAATAGTACTGACCAGTTGTTATGCAAATGCGGTTTTAATGCACTTGCAACTGAAATGTCATCTTATTTAGAAAATCAGACATCATTATTTTTAATAGAAAAATAGGGAATAAAGAACGGGCTAATTTTCTTCTTCATTATTTACAAAAGAGATTTCCTGACTCTAAAGAAGCGTTAGATGGAAAAGAGAATACCCTTAACATCAGGAAGCAAAAAGCGGTAAATCCGAAATTTTTTCTCAGAACAGTGGTTCTATTTTCCCTCCCCATTCTCTCCCATACTAAAGCGCAGAAGAGCAGACGTGCCATGGCTCCATAGCCAAAAGTTCCAAAGCCAGCAGCGTAAAAGCGGGTCAGTTTTTTATGATTGAGCTGAAATAATCGCCTTCAATTTCTTCTTTAACTCAGGCAGGTCTTCCCGAACCACGTCCCATACAATTTCAAAATTCACTGTATCATACGCATGGATGATACGATTCCTCATTCCAATTATCTTTCG
>JAHILQ010000162.1 GCA_018896985.1 Nitrospinota bacterium | reverse complement strand
CCCTGTTCCGTAGATATCTCTGCCTCTTTCTTGCCTATAATCTCTTTTATCACAGGATATTTAAGCGCATACCTCATTATCTTTGAGAGGTCATATGCTGTTGTATGCTGACCTTTGCCGGGAAGTCCTGTGGTATTTATAAACCTTGTGTTGGATGCTCCGATTGCAATAGCCTTCCTGTTCATAAGCTGCACGAATTTCTTCTCCGAGCCGGCAACAACCTCTGCAAGCGCAAAAGCAGCGTCATTTGCCGACCTTATAAGCGCAGCGTTAAGCAGAGTTTCTACAGTCAAAGTCTCTCCTGCCCTCAGTTTAGTCTCCTTAAGCGAAGGGACATTTGCCGCTGCCTCGCTGATTGTCACTGTATCGCTCATCTTAGCCCTGTCAAGAACAACCATGGCTGTCACAAGTTTAGTTGTGCTTGCAGGAGGCAGTTTCAGATTTGGATTTTTTGCAAACAGGACCCTGCCTGTTGAAGCCTCCATAACAACTGCCGCCTTTGAGGAAATCTCATCAGCATAAGCAGTGAACAGTGAACAGTGAACAGTGAACAGTGAGATAAGAGCAGTAGCCCAGAAACGCAGCAGCCCAGTAGCGCAGTAGCTCAGTAGCGCAGTTGCTAAAGATTTCTGTACTAAAGACTGCTGCTCTGTTGCTCTACTGCTCTGTTGCTCTGTTGACTGTCTCATAATCACCTCAGCTTTAATGTTGCAAGGCTCAGAAGAGCCAGCATTATTCCGACTATCCAGAATCTGACTATAACTTTCGGTTCAGGCCATCCCTTGAGTTCAAAGTGATGGTGTATTGGAGCCATCCTGAACATCCTCTTTCCTGTTAACTTGAACGATGCGACCTGAAACACAACCGAAAGCGTCTCTATAACAAAAATTCCTCCCACAACCGCAAGCACTATCTCCTGTTTTGTTATTACAGCAAGCGTTCCGAGCACGCCGCCGAGAGACAGAGAACCGACATCGCCCATAAACACATCCGCCGGATATGAGTTATACCAGAGGAAACCGAGAGATGCTCCAAGAATAGCGCCGCAAAATACAGTCAGCTCTCCTGTGCCTGGGATATAAAGAACCTGCAGATATTGTGAAAACTTGAAATTGCCGGATATATAAACAAGTATTCCTGTGGCAAGCACTGCAATCCCAACAAGCCCTACAGCAAGACCGTCTATGCCGTCCGTGAGATTGACTGCATTGGATGACCCTACGATAACAACTATAGAGAATGGCACATAAAACCAGCCGAGATCAAAAAGCCATTTTTTAAAAAACGGAATGCTCAGGACATCATTGTAAGGGTCTTTAGGGTTCATGTAAATAAACATGCTTATCGCCAATGCAAGAAGCGCCTGCGCCCCGAATTTATAGCAGCCGCGCAATCCCTTTGAATCTCTTCTTACAACCTTCAGATAATCATCAATAAATCCTATTGTTCCGAACCCTACAAGGGAAAAGATCATCATCAGTATATATTTATTGGTGAGGTCGCCCCATAGGAGAATGGTGACAAGTATAGAGATTATTATGAGGACTCCGCCCATTGTGGGTGTTCCTGTCTTGCCCAGATGCGTCTGCGGCCCGTCATCTCTTATCTGCTGTGTTATGCTGAACTTCCTGAGTCTTTTTATAACCTTCGGCCCGATAATGAATGTAATAAGCATTGCCGTAAGAACTGCAAGCGCAGTCCTGAACGTTATATATCTGAAGACATTGAATGGAGAAAACCAATCATGCAAGCTATAAAGAAGACTATAAAGCATTCTCTGCCTCTTTATTTGCCCCGTTTAGAGATACATCTCTAACGGGGCAAATCTCTAAAACTTTTTCCATTCCCATTTCCCTTGAACCCTTCACAACGATTGTGTCGCCTTCCCTGCACAGCCCTGTCAGTATCCTCCCTGCTTCTTCTGCATTGGAAACGCTGAAGGACTGCCTTCCTGTCTTAACAAATACTGAATGTGCTATTGCCATCAAAGGGCCAACAGCTATAAATACATCTATCGGAAGCGCTGACATCCACTCACCGATTTTCCTGTGCGCCTCCTCTGCATACGCTCCAAGTTCAAGCATATCTCCTAAAACAGCGATAGCCCTTCCTTTCTTCAGCCTTACAAGTTCTTTTATCGCCTCTTCCATAGATGCGGGATTTGCATTATATACATCGCTTATAACTGTTGCCCCGAACAATTCCTTAATCTCAAACCTCATAGGAACGCCTTTAAAAGACTCAATCCCTGCTTTTATATCACGAATCTCAATATTAAGAACCTGCCCGATAGCTGCTGCGGCAAGCGCATTATAGATATTAAAAGCTCCTGGTATATTCAGATTTATCTCTATGCAGTTACTTTCACCGAAACAGAGCAGAAAATCAGAGCCTCTATCCTTCATTCTGATATCTTTTGCAAAAACATCAGCCCTATTTTTTATTCCATAGGTGACAACCTTTCCAGAGTAATTAGAAAATCCTTCCATAAGGAATATATCATCCGCATTAGCAGAGGCAACTTTTACATATTTAAGAATCTCAAGATCTGTATCCCTGACCATCCTGATGCTGCCAAAACCCTCTATATGCGCAGGGCCAACATTCGTTACAACCGCATAATCAGGCAATGCTATCTCGCAGAGCTGCTTTATGTCGCCTGCAGCATTAGAACCCATCTCAAGCGCCATAAAGTCCTCATCCCCGGTTAACTTGCACATGCTTATTGGAAGACCTATGTGGTTGTTCAGATTTCCGTGGCTCTTCATCACCTTGTGTCTCTGTCCCAAAATAGATGAAATGAGTTCTTTTGTCGTTGTCTTTCCATTGGTCCCTGTTATGCCGATGACAGGGATATTGCTTCTCATACGCACATAATGCGCGATATTCTGGAGTGCGCTGAGAGTGTTTTTCACATATATTATTGTCTTGCCTTTCAGGTGTTCTGCAGGCGGGAAATTCACCAGCGCGCCGCTTCCTCTTTCCAGCGCCTTATAAATAAAAGCATGCCCGTCAAATCTTGCGCCGCGCAGTGCAACAAATAGCTCTCCGTCTCCTATGGTCCGTGAATCTATGGATACGCCTGTAAATGCCCGTGAGTTGCCGTTTTTATAAATAATGCGTCCCCCTGTTGCATTGATAATTTCTTCTACTGTCAAAATTGCCATAATCTCCTTATCGAGTGTCAGTGTCAGTGTCAGTTTTCAGTGTCAGTCTCTTACAGTTTCAGTTTTTAGTGTCTGTGTCAGTGACAAATCTTACTGACACTAATCACTGACACTGTTCACTGTTCACTTTTCACTATTCACTTTCTTTTTTATCGCCTTCTCCGCTGTCTCTCTATCGCTGAATTTATGCCTTGCGCCTTTTATCTCCTGATAATCCTCGTGCCCCTTTCCTGCAATCAGCAGTATATCGCCTTCTTCTGCGGTCTCCACCGCCTTCTGAATAGCCTTCTCCCTGTCGGGTTCAATTGTATAATTCATCCTCAATGCGCCTTTCTCTATCGCTTTTATTATCTCCATCGGTTCTTCGCTGCGGGGATTATCAGAGGTTATCAAAACGTAATCGCTCAGTTTCGTTGCTATTGCGGCCATTCGCGGCCTCTT
>JAHILQ010000161.1 GCA_018896985.1 Nitrospinota bacterium | reverse complement strand
TGCAGTCGGCCTTAAAGCGCCTGACTTTGAGTTGCCAGAATTAGATACCAGCAGCAAGGGTTCGTCTATGATATGGAGGCTCTCGGAGTTAAGGGGTAAGGTTGTATTTATAAACTTCTGGGCCACCTGGTGTGATGAATGCAAAAAGGAAAAGCCTGCTATGCAGAGGCTTTATGAGAAGATGCAGGGCAGGCACTTCCAGATACTCACAATCATTTACAGAGATGATGCAAAAAGGGCTGCTGAGTATATGAAGATGAATGGCTATACCATGCCTGTGCTTCTTGATTACGACACGAAGGTTGCGAGAAACTATTGGGTCAGAGGGCTGCCTGAAACCTTTATCATTGATAAAGAAGGCATCGTAAGAGAGAAGATAATCGGGAGGAGGGCATGGGACAGTCCTGAAGCTATAGGGCTCATTGAGAAGTGGCTTGAGTGACTTCTTGCGTTGATGCAAGGTAGTTACGGTAATATTTTTTATGAGTGAATTCACTGTCCAAAAAGTCCTTGCTCATTTAAAACAAAAAATTTTATGATATACGAATCAAAAATTCAGCCAATGGCTCGTCTACCCTACGGGTCGTAGACGACTCGTAGAGCAGAGGAGAATACCTAAGTGGAAGAAAACAAGAATCAGACGCTTACAGACAAAATATGGAATCTCTTTTCATCAATAACATTCGCTGTGGTGCTTATCGCACTTATCGCCATTACCTCAATAATAGGGACAATCATAGAACAGAATGCAGCGCCTGAAAGGAACATCAAACTAATCGGCAAACTTTTCGGAGATTCCATTGCGCCAACACTGCATAATGCATTTGATCTGTTAGGCTTTATGGATATGTACCGCTCATGGTGGTTTGTTGCGCTGCTTATGCTCATTACTGCAAATCTCACGGTTTGTTCTATTGACAGGCTTCCACGGATATGGAAACTCGTAAAAGAGCCTGTTAAGCCGTTGACCGATGAACAGTTCAAAAACCTCAGCAAAAAGGAGTTAGTCCTTAAAGGCAAGCCTGAAAAGATAAAAGAAGCAGCCGGCTCTGCCATAAAAAAAGCAGGCTTTAAGTTCCTTGAAACAAAAGAAGCTGACGGTTATCAACTGTATTCAGAAAAGGGCAATTACACAAGGCTCGGCGTTTACATAACACACTTAAGCATACTTCTGATATTAATCGGCGCAATCATAGGAATATTCTTCGGCTTCAAGGGATTTCTGAACCTTCCTGAGGGCAAAACATACTCAGTTGCTTTTGCTCAGACAGGACATCTGACTCCTATGCAAGAATCAGAAATGGAAACTATTATAGCAGCATTACAGTCAGTGGAAGGCAGCAGTTTAAAAGCAGCGCAGAAATTAGGCATGGAGGAACAATCACTAAAGTTAAAGATGAAGAGATACGGGATTTGGCCCCTCGGGTTCAGCATCACGTGCAATGATTTCAATACGGACTTCTACAGCAACAGTGACATGCCTAAAACTTACAAAAGCTGGCTTACAATCACAGAGAATGGTATGCCTGTCAAGATAGATGGAAAGGAAATACAGGAAATAGAGGTAAATACACCATTGAAATACAAAGGGGTAACATTCTATCAGTCAAGTTATGGACTTGTTCCGAGAGGCGGGGAAAACAGCGTATTCAGATTCAGGATAACACCTAAGGACGGCAAGACAGAAGACATTGAATCCAGGTTTGAAGGTTCATTCAGCATCCCGGGAACAAATCTCACAGGGAAGATTGAGAATTTCTCGCCTGCCATAAGCTTTGACCAGTCTACCGGCAGGCCGTTTACCTACGCAGAACAGATGAACAACCCTGCTGTCTTCATCAGTTTCTCCGAAAACAACAAGACGAAATACAGCGGGTGGATACTAAAAAGATACCCTGAAACATGGAACCTTCCTGAAGGACATATAGTGGAGTTCGTTGATTTGTGGGGAATCCAGTACACAGGTCTGCAGGTAAAAAAAGACCCCGGAGTATGGGTTGTTTACCTCGGATTTATAGTAATGAGCATAGGTCTCTACATCGCCTTCTTTATGAATCATAAAAAAATATGGCTCAGGCTTATTGAAGAAAAAAATAGCACGCGGGTAATCGTTGCTATGACCGCAAATAAAAACAGGGAAGCTTTTGAAAGGAAAATTATTACCCTTATGAGCAAATCAATAGAAGGAGGAAAATAAATGGACAGTTCTACCTTATTCGGCATATCCACAATGGCTTACATACTGGCAATGATAACTTACATCGCATATCTTGCCTTTAGAAATTCACAGACAGGCAAAGTAGCAACAGCGCTTACGATAATAGGATTTATCTCCCAGACAATAGCAATTGCAGTAAGGTGGTTTGAATCTTATGTGCAGTGGACAGCGCTGATGCCTGAAAGCACTTTCATCTTATCTGTTATACGAAGCGCTCCTCTTAGGAATCTCTACGAATCTCTGGTATTCTTTGTCTGGTGTCTTATACTTGGGTATCTGATAATAGAGTTCAAATACAGAAACCGCTCCTTCGGCGCATTCATAACCCCTGTGGCAGGCATCGCGCTTGCATTTATCGGACTATCAGGTATGTCAAAGGAAATATCGCCATTGGTCCCTGCGCTCCAGAGCAACTGGCTTTTGGTACATGTAATAATGAGTTTTATAGCCTATGCAACATTTGCAATCTCCTTCAGCACAGGATTGATGTATCTCATAGCCACATCAGAAAGACAGGAAAAAAGACATCTCTTCTGGATTATATTCTCGGTCTTTGCAATACTGCTTGCGCTTATCTCCCAGAGTCCGGATACGATTATGCTGTGGATAATCAGCTTTGCCTTTGTTATAGCAGTGGACATAAAACAGAACATAGACATTGCCTCACGCGTATTCTCAAAGAAAGAGGGCAATTCCTCAGGTACTTTAAAGACAGTAATGACCGTAATCGGCCTTTCGCTTGTCAGCATAGCGGCAATATTAATATTCATTCAGCTTGTTAAGCTTCAGATTATCAAGGCAGATGATGCGGCAAAGCTAAGGCATCTTGAGACCGCTGCACGGGCTTCTTCATTCACAGGAAACGTGATGGGAATTGTCGGTTTCATGTTCTTCATCTCCATTGTATTGATAAAATATCTGATTCTGAATAAAGAATACTATCTCTTCTGGATTTTAAACTCAGGGATATTCGCATTTGTACTTATGGCTATGGGTCTTGATTTCCTGATGTTCAGGGTTATGGAAGTAATGCATGCTCAGGACGGCAGCATCGGTCTGAGGGCTACACTCCTCAGCCACTCTCCTGTTATTGCGGTGCTCAGTTATGCGTCGCTAACAGCCTTTCTGTATGTAATATGGCGTTACGGTCATATATTAAAAAGGATAATCTCTAACATTAACATCTCCACTGACCTTCTTGATGAGATTACATACAAGAGTATAGCCATCGGGCTTCCTGTCTTCACGCTCGGAGGACTGATATTCGGCGCTGTCTGGGCTGACCAGGCATGGGGAACATACTGGGGCTGGGATCCAAAAGAAACATGGTCGCTAATAACATTTTTTGTTTATGTGTTTTTCCTTCACGGTCGTCTGCTCAGAGGATGGAAGGGTAAAAAAGTTGCAATCGTCGCAGTTGTAGGTTTTATCATTGTGATATTTACTTACCTTGGAGTTAACCTGCTTCTTTCAGGGCTTCACGCTTATGGAACCATTGGATAGGACATCTTGACTCTTAACGCTGTGATTGCTCACAATATTGCTGAACATGAAGACCCTTGTAACAGGAGCCACCGGTTTCATCGGCAGCCACCTCGTTGAAGAACTCTTAAAGAGAGGTCACAGCGTCACCTGTCTTGTAAGAAAAACCTCTAACCTTCAATGGATAGATGGGCTCAATATCAGATTAATATACGGAGACTGTACAATAAAAGAATCCCTGCTTAATGCCGTCACTGATTTTGATTATATCTTTCACCTCGCAGGACTTACAAAGGCGGCAGATGAAAGAGACTTCTTTTCTGCCAACGCACTTGGCACAGAAAATCTTGTGAGCGCAGTAATAGAAAAAAATCCTGATACCAAACGATTTGTTTACCTGAGCAGTTTAGCTGCGGCAGGACCAAGCTGCGATGGCACACCGTCTAAAGAAACAGGCGAAGCAAAGCCTGTCTCAGCCTATGGCAGAAGCAAACTTGAAGGTGAACGTATCGTTATGGGGCACAAAAATACCATCCCTGTGACCATCATCAGGCCGCCTGCTGTATATGGCCCAAGGGACAAAGACATTTATCTCTTCTTCAAACTCCTGAAAAAAGGCATCTCTCTCTGCTGGGGGAAATGCTACTATTCACTGTTATATGTGGACGACCTTGTCAAAGGCACAATTCTTTCCGCAGAAAGCAAAACAGCAGAAGGTGAAATCTTTTATCTGTCCGACGGCAGAATATATTCAAATGAAGAAATAACAGAGGCTATAGCTTCTACTCTTGGATCAAAGCCGGTAAGATTAAGAATACCGAGATCTCTAATGCCGATGCTTGCAAGCATTGGACAAAAACTTGGCAATCAGAGTAATATTATAAACAAAGACAAGATAAGAGAATTGCAGCACTCTTACTGGACATGCGATTCAACAAAATCAAGAAATGAGCTTGGCTTCATCCCTAACGTAGGAATAAAGGAAGGTGTAAAATGGACAGCGGATTGGTACAGGATCCATCAGTGGCTGTAAACAAATCACCCGATATCTTTGAAAAATGCCTTAAGTTTACAAAGGCAAAGGAATTGATATCTTGCGGACTTTATCCTTATTTCAGAGTCATAGAAAGCGCCCAGGACCCTGAAGTTATAATGAGCGGCAGAAGAATGATTATGGTGGGCTCAAACAACTACCTGGGACTCACAAATCATCCAAAGGTAAAAGAGGCCGCCATAGAGGCTGTAAAAAAATACGGCTCAGGATGCGCAGGATCACGTTTTTTGAACGGAACTCTGGATATTCATGTTGAGCTTGAAGCTAAACTCGCAAGATTTATGCGAAAAGACGCGGCGCTTATTTTTTCAACAGGGTTTCAGGTCAATCTTGGAGTCATCTCTGCCCTCGTCGGAAAGGACGATGTTGTAATCATAGATAAGATGGACCACGCAAGTATAATTGACGGATGCAGACTGTCCTATGGAGAAGTAAAGAAATTCAGGCATAACGACATGGCTGACCTGAAAAGGGCGCTGGAAGAAAATAAAGATAAAGGCAAAATAATCATTGTTGACGGCGTATTCAGCATGGAGGGAGACATAGCAAAGCTTCCTGATATTGTGGAACTCGCAGAAAAATATGATGCGCGGCTGATGGTTGATGATGCGCACGGCATCGGAGTGCTCGGCAAAACAGGCAGAGGCACCGCAGAACATTTCGGACTTGAAAATGAAGTTGATCTCATCATGGGGACATACAGTAAGTCACTCGCATCCATAGGAGGATTCATCTCCGGAGACTCTGACATAGTCCATTACATAAAACACTTTGCGCGCTCTCTGATATTCAGCGCAAGCCCGCCCCCTGCTTCAATTGCTGCCGTAAGCGCAGCAGTAGATATCATAGAAAATGAACCGGAAAGAAGAGAAAGGCTCTGGAAAAATACAAACAGGATGTTAAAGGAACTCAGAAAACTTGGATTTGAGACAGGCCCAAGCGAGACACCGATTATTCCTGTAATAGTCGGGGAAAATGAACTGGCGTTTAAGATGGCGCTGATGCTGCAGGAAGAAAGGGTATTTGCAAATGTTGCCGTAAGCCCTGCGGTACCGAACGGAAAGGCGCTCATAAGAACAAGTTATATGGCAACCCATACAGATGAGCAGCTTGATATAGTGCTTGCAGCATTTAAAAAGGTTGGGAAATCTCTGGGATTGATCTGATTGGCATAAAGCAAATTATTGATGAATAAAAAAGTTGAAATTATTCCAAACTCTAAATTTTGATTTTAAGTTTTTGTTTTTACTAATGTTTGGACTAGGAAGCGGGATGTTGCAGAACTGGCCAACATTCGTTTTTAATTTATTAGCTATTGCGATTTCTATTTATATCCTTGTAATGGATTATTTACTTAAGGAATCAGGATATTTTCCTCTTGTCACGAATTCTTGGAACTTTGTTTTTGAATTCGATATAGGCATTATTATAGCAGTCGTTCTGGTTGTTATCTTTGGACATCTTATCGAAGGAATCCATGGAAAATTTGTAGCAGCAGGGTTTATCGGTGGAGCTACTGTTTTTCAACTATTAATAGCAAACATTTTATTTAACCCCATTTACTACGAAATTAGAGAGGAGGGGAACAAACAAGCTATTATTAAGGAAAATAATAAATGACATCAAAAACAAAATATGTTTAACCAAGTCTTTTTAAACGGCATCATTACTGGCTCCATTTATGCCCTTATAATAGCCCTCGGCTTTACCCTTATCTACAAAATAGTCCGGTTCTTTCACTTCGCCCATATAGAGTTGATGAGTTTATGGGTTAAAAGTTAAATTGGATTAATATTGACATAGAACTTCAAGATATTTCAACAAGGGCAAGTTGCTCTCATGGAGGTGAAGAATAATGCGGGAAGCTATATCGATAGCTCGTCACAGTTAGCGGGTTAGGGGACGTTGCCAATTTAAGCAACTTATACGAAGATAGATTGTATAGCCACTCTCTGACAAACTATGTGGATGGAAGGGGGGAGACAAAGGTGACAATAAGGCAAAATGACTAAAAAGCTAAAAATATACCTTGATACTTCGGTTCCAAATGCCTATTTTGATGATAAAAATCCTTTTCGCAAAGAGATAACCAGAGAATTCTGGAAAAAGCTGAAAGACTACGAGGTCTTCATATCAGATATAGTTATCAGAGAAATTGAAGATATCGGCAACACTGCAAAGAAAAAAGAACTCTTAGAACTAATACACGATTTTAAGACTCTTTCGAGCAATGAGAATGAAATAAAAGCACTGGCTGAAGAATACATTGTGAGAAGAGTAATCCCTTTAAAGCATATTGAAGATGCAATTCATATTGCTGTTGCCTCATTTCACTATCTTGATGTCCTGATAAGCTGGAATTTTGAACACATCGTGAAATTGAAGACGAAAAGAGAGGTTAACGTAATAAATGTGCTTCTCGGTTATAATCAATTAGAGATTATAGAACCGTCTATGATATAAGGGGGAATAACATATGCCTTATTTTAGTGAGTTTTATCAAGTAGAGGTTAGGGATGAGATTGCTAAGGAATTTACTAATTCTCTTGGAGAGGTAGATGATATGATGGCTGGTCTTCATGAGATTCGGGTAAGAAGGGCAGAAAAAGAATATGACCTAAAGGCACTGGAAGAAAGGTTGAGACTTTTGCAGGTTACAAGATAGAGACAAATTTTAATGCAACACCTTAAATCTCTCTGGAAGAAAACTAAAACAAGATTTGATAGTCTTGAAAAAGAGCTTGTTGATTGTTATATTGTTTTTCTAAGAGAAGTGGCTAAATATTATTTACAGCAAGGCAGAAGGGTATTTTTTAGAGAAAACAATGTTGTCCATTGGGGAGAAGGTAATTTCGGCTGGCTCGTTATTGAAGGCAAAGAAGAGACGGATGAGGTTTTTGGTGAATATATCTCGGAGATTAAATTCGAACCTAAAATCAATGAAAAAACTATAAAAGGCTATACAGAAATCAAAGAGGATAATCTTGAAGACATAAGATATGAGATTAGAGAATAAATAACAAGGAGATTGGATGATCAGCGATTCTGATATAGACGCATTAAAACATTACTTTAAAAACCGAAAAGATGTTGCCTTCGCATTTCTGTTCGGCTCCCATGCGAGGGGCACGGCAACGAAACTGTCGGACATTGATATTGCGGTTTATTTTTATCCGGAAAAGAGGCATCCCATAGAGTATGAGGAGGAAGTTTTCTATAATGGCGAAGACGAAATATGGACCGATCTGGGACGCCTTCTAAAAAAGGAAGCTGAAGTCCTTGTCTTGAACAGGGTATCCGCCTCTGTTGCCGCAAGCGCGATTAGGGGCATCCCCCTTGCGATAAATGACTGGGGATTGTATCTTGATTTTATGGAGGTCATTACACACGAGGCTGAGGACTTCATGGAGATGGCATTAGCGGATTTCATGGAAAGGAGAAAATTTGAGAAGAGAACTCAAAAAGCGTCTGCAGAGACACTTTGACTTCTTGGCATCTGAACTGAAATATTATCCAAAATTCAGACAGATTACAAAAAGTATCTATGAAGAGGACGACGATAAAAGACGAAGCGTAGAGCGATGGGTTGAAAATATAGTCAATTCATCGATTGATATATGTAAAGTCATTTTGAACATGGAAGAAATCCGCTTGCCCGACAACTACAAAGAAATCGTATTGTCTGTATCTCATGTGAAGAAAGTGAAGATATCTACGGAGACTATAGAGGCGATTGCAAGATGGGTAAGATTGAAGAATATCGTCACGCATGAATATCTCATATACGATGGTCATCCATTGAAAAATTTCTTTCAGAGGGCGTCTCTTTGTATGGGGATTTTCTGGCACGTGTCGGAGATTATCTGGAAATGGAGATTGAAAAGGACAAGGGAGAATAGATGTTCAATCAATTACTTCTAAACGGCATTATTGCAGGAAGCATTTATGCCCTCATCGCGCTCGGCTTTGCGGTCATCTACAAAACCGTCCGTTTCTTCCATTTCGCCCACGGCGTGGTCTATACAGCAGGGGCGTATTTTGCCTATAGCCTTTCGATATCCTTAGGAATAAATCCAATCCTGTCTTTTTTTTTGCCTCAATCCTTGCCGCAATACTCGGCATAGCTATTGACAGAGTCATTTATTTCCCTCTAAGAAAAAACAATGCACCTAACTTAGTCTTTCTCATCGCCTCTTTTGGGATATTCATCTTTATCCAGAACTTTTTACAACTTCTCTATGGAGCACAGATACTCACATTAAGAACGGGGCCTGTTGTTGAAGGCTGCCAGATTTTCTCAGCAGTCATAACACCAATTCAGATACTTATCCTTTCTGCTTCAATAATACTTTTTGCAATTCTTTGGCTTATCGTTGATAAAACAAAGATGGGAAAGGCGATCCGGGCAGTGGCTGATGACCCAATTGGCGCAAGCGTTTCAGGGATTTATCCTGAAAGGGTTATTCTTTACGCCTTTGGAATCGGCTCTGCCCTTGCCGGGATGGCAGGAATTCTTATCTCTCTTGAGACAAACATAGAGCCTACAATGGGACTTAACGCAATCCTAAAAGGGATTATTGCATCTATCATTGGAGGTATCGGGAGTATTCCGGGTGCAGTGCTTGGAGGGTTATTTCTTGGGATCGTAGAAAACTTAGGTATCTGGAAGATACAGGCTGGTTGGAAAGATACGATTGCCTTTACAGTACTTATAATATTTCTCCTTTTGAGACCTGAAGGGATTTTAGGTAAGAAAATAGATAAGGAAAGGCTGTAATGGAATATCTCCTTCATATATTGATCATCTCAGGCATCTATATAATCCTTACCCTTAGCCTTAACCTGATCCTCGGCTATACTGGGTTACCGGCATTAGGGCATATTGCATTTGCCTGTGTTGGGGCGTACACATCAAGTCTTCTTGCCTTGAACTTCGGAGTATCACCATGGATCGGCCTTTTGATTGGAGCCTGCCTTGCATCATTACTTGGCCTTATTATCGGATTCCCTTCAATGAGGCTTAAAGGCGATTACCTTGCCCTTGCCACCTTCGGCTTTGGGGTAATCGTTTATTCAGTATCAAAGAACTGGGTAGATTTGACAAGGGGGCCGATGGGATTGCCCGGAATACCGAAATTTATTGTATTTGGCTTTGAGCTTCAGCCGGTATGGGCATATCTGATTTTGGTAACAGCTTTTGTTGCTGTGACAGCATTCATCATAAATAGAATCGTAAATTCTCCATTCGGGAGGATCCTCAGGAGCATACGGGATGATGAAGTGGCAAGCCTCTCAATAGGAACAAACATTAACAAATACAAGCTCACCGTGTTTGTCATAGGTGCATTCTTTGCAGGGATTGCAGGAAGCCTTTATGCCCATTATATTACTTTCATTGACCCTTCGAGCTTTACAGTAATGGAATCCATAGCAGTACTTTTGATGGTTGTCTTTGGCGGGATGGGGAATATAAAAGGGTCTTTTATAGGCGCTTTAATACTTGTGATATTCCCTGAGATGCTGAGGTTTTTAGGTATGCCGAGCTCAATAGCAGCACCTTTAAGGCAGATGATCTACGGACTGCTTTTAATAATCCTGATGATTAAAAGGCCGCAGGGAATCATTGGAGAGTACAGGTTTAAATAAATGGAGATACTTCAGATAAGGAATCTATCCAAGACCTTTGATGGAATAAAAGCAGTTGACAACCTTTCTTTCGGCGTGGAAAAGGGAACGATTACTGCCCTTATCGGTCCTAATGGCTCAGGAAAGACAGTAACATTTAATCTTGTAACAGGTCTTTATAGACCGAATGCAGGCAATATCTATTTTAAAGGGAAGGATATTACTAATCTTACACCTCATAAAATCTTTGACCTTGGGATAGGAAGGACATTTCAAAATATCAGGTTATTCCCTCAGATGACAGTCCTTGAAAATGTTTTGCTCGGCCTCCAATACGACAAGGGTGAGACACTTTCAGCAGCGTTGTTCAGAACATCAGCCATGCTTGAAGAAGAAAAGAAAAACACAGAGAAGGCGATGGAATTGCTTAAAACAGTCGGACTTGAGGAGAAAAGAGATGAACTCGCTGAAAGCCTTTCACACGGACAAAGAAGGCTTCTTGAGATAGCGAGGACTCTCGGAACTGATTCTGAATTCTATCTCTTTGATGAACCTACAGCAGGTGTATTCCCTAATACTATCCCGAAATTGCTTAATATCATGGAAGGCCTCAAGGCCTCAGGCAAAACAATCCTCTTTATAGAACATAATTTGGAAGTTGTACTGGATGTCTCAGATCGGATAATTGTCTTGAATTACGGAAAGAAAATAGCAGAAGGCACACCATCCGAGATACAGGACAATGAGGTAGTGCTCGATGCATATATGGGGAAGAGAAAAAGACATGCTTCTTGAAGCAAAAAATATAAGCGTTTCATATGGTGCGGTTAAAGCCATTGAGGATGTGACCTTTAAGGTCAATGATGGTGAAATTGTAGCCATGATAGGACCTAATGGTGCAGGAAAATCTACAGCCCTGAAAGCTGTATTCGGGATGGTAGATATACAATCAGGCGATATCCTTTTCAATAGAGAAAGTATTAAGGACTTAAGACCGGATGAACATGTCTCAAAAGGGATATCCCTTGTCCCTGAAGGAAGAAGGTTATTCCCCTCAATGACAGTTATAGAAAACCTTGAGATGGGAGCTTTTCTAAGAGAAGGTAATAATGGCAAGGCTGATATAGAAAATATTCTCGAACTTTTCCCGGCACTAAAGGATAAGAGGAGACAAAAGGCTGGGGTGCTTTCTACCGGCGAGCAGCAGATGCTTGCTTTGGGACGGGCATTGATTCAAAAGCCGAAACTCCTTCTGGCTGATGAGCCGTCATTGGGATTATCACCTTCTTATGTGGATACAATTTTTGAAAAATTAATTGCGATAAATAAATCAGGTACAAGTGTTCTTCTTGTTGAGCAGAACGCACGCATGGCACTTGAGATAGCTCACAGGGGATATGTGTTTAAGATAGGACAGATATTTTTAGAGGATACAGGCAAAAATCTTCTTGAAAGTGAAGAGGTTAAAAAGGCTTTTTTAGGGGGATAAACTGCCCTAAAACATACCGATGTGATTAATATATCAGATGCAAAAAATAAAAACATTATGATAACAATACAAGAAGTCAAAACAAAACACGACCGCAACATTTTTATAAAATTCCCATTTTCTTTATATTCTGAAAATCCTTTTTATATCCCGCCCCTGATAAAGGAACTGAAGGAACAATTTTCAGATAAAAATCCCTTCTTCAATCACGCAAAGGTCAGATATTTCATCGCTGAAAAAGACGGGAAATGCGCCGGCAGGATAATCTCAATAGTGAACCCGCGACACATTCAGTTTCACAATGAAAAGGCAGGTTTCTTCGGCTTTTTTGAATGCGTCAATGACGCCGGAGTTTCATCAGCGCTGCTGGATAAGACGTCAGAAGAACTTAAGAGAGAAGGAATGGAGATAATCAGGGGGCCGATGAATTTTTCAACCAACGAAGAATGCGGATTTCTCATTAATAATTTTGAGGAACATCCGATGCTGATGACCCCATACAACATGCCCTACTACTCCGATTTAATGGAAAGCTACGGCATGCATAAGGCAAAAGACCTTTATGCATACATCTATGACGTAAAAGATACTCTTCCTGAAAAAGTTCTCAGGGTCGCCGCAATAGCAGAGAAACGCGGCATCACTGTGCGGCCTGTGGACAAGAAAAGATTTTCAGACGAGATGAAGGCATTCAAAGAGATTTACAATTCAGCATGGGAAAATAACTGGGGATTTATACCGCTTACAGAC
>JAHILQ010000160.1 GCA_018896985.1 Nitrospinota bacterium | reverse complement strand
TAACCCTTACGGCGAGGTCGTAAAGGAATATCTGAAGGGCATCTGGACAGTGAACGGGCACAGCTATGCTGACAGAAAAACCAGCAACACAAATTTTGCCCTCCTCGTAAGCACATTTTTTACAGAGCCGTTTGATGAGCCAATATCTTACGGAAGATACATTGCGAGGCTGGCTAACTTCATCGGCAGGGGGGTTATTGTGCAGCGGCTTGGAGACCTGCAGGCAGGAAGGCGTTCAACGCCTGAGAGAATAGCAAAAGGAATGGTACAGCCCACTTTGAAAGATGCAACTCCGGGAGATCTGAGTTTTGTTATACCTTACCGTTATCTCTCGGATATCCTTGAGATGATTGACGCCCTTGATAAGATTGCGCCCGGAGTGAATTCAAAACATACGCTTCTTTACGGAGTGGAGGTTAAATTTTATTCAATGCAGTTAACCCTGACCAGAAACCTTGAGACAGAGGTTAAAAATCTCTTTGCTGTCGGAGACGGCGCAGGTGTGAGCAGAGGACTGATTCAGGCATCGGTGTCAGGGATTATAGCGGCAAGAGAAATATTAAAGCGTTATGGCGTTATGGCGTAGTGCGTTATTGCACTCATTGATAATATGCTTTTTAACGCTATAACGCTATAACTCTATAACGCAACAAACGCAAACATGGAAGATTTTAAGAGATTAAGAGATTTGATGGTGGACACTCAGCTTATTCCGAGGGGAATAAAGGATGAACGCGTTCTCTCTGCAATGAGAAAGGCGCCGAGGCATATTTTTGTTGATGATTATATGCAGCACAAGGCTTATGACGACATGGCTCTTCCAATCGGCGATGAGCAGACAATATCACAGCCGTATATGGTTGCGATAATGACAGAACTCCTTGAGCTTAAGGGGAATGAAAAAGTCCTTGAGATAGGGACAGGTTCGGGTTATCAGGCAGCAATCCTTGCAGAGCTTTCCATGGAGGTTTTCACAATAGAGCGAAAAGCCTTGCTTGCTAAAAAGGCAGAGGAGAGATTTCAGGCGCTGGGATATGGCAATGTCCATGTCATAACCGGCGACGGCACGCTTGGCTTACCTGAAGAGTCTCCTTTTGACAGGATATTGATAACTGCTGGTTCACCTAAGATTCCTGAGCCTTTGATAGAACAGTTGGCTGACGGAGGAATAATTATTGCCCCTGTTGGAATACGGTTTTCGCAGCAGCTTCTGATTGTAAGGAAATCCAAAGGCGCTTTGTCGGAACAATTGCATGTGCCGTGTGTGTTTGTGCCTTTGATAGGTGAATACGGTTGGTCAGGTGATGAAGAAGACTCTTAGCCCAGAAAATTCATAAACTATGCTTAACCAGATAGGACATAGTACTCTCGCTCATTCTCGGTCTTCGACCTCCGAGGTATTTTCCCTCTTTATTTATCAAAATACAAACTGTCTGAATATCGGCAAAATAAAGCCGCTCAAATACTATGTCCTATCTGCATTTTAGAAATCATTTATGGGATAGAATGTAGGAATGTCAGTTATTAATCTTATTGAATCGCTTGAAAAAGACGACAGGTTCAACCCCTCAATAACAGAGCACAGGTATATTCATCCTGTAGAACCACTGTATAAAAAGATTGACCTTGATGAGAGATTAAAAATGGTTTTTAAGAATCAGGGGATTGAGTTGTTCTGGAGCCATCAGGTTGAGGCGATTGATTTAATCAGGCAGGGCGAGAACGTTGTTGTAATGACTCCGACTGCAAGCGGAAAAAGCCTCATCTATAACATACCTGTTATTGAATCCATAATTGAAAATCCTGAAACCAGAGCCCTGTATATTTTCCCTCTGAAAGGACTTGAGCAGGATCAGGTCAAGAACCTAAATGAGCTTTTTTATGAAGTGGGTATTAATCCCCCCTCACCCCCCTTTAGCAAAGGGGGGCATGGGGGGATTTTAAAAGGCGATGAGGATGGATTGCTGAAAGAAAAAACTGCAAGAGGCACGAAATCTCCATTACGAGTTGCCGAGGTCTATGACGGAGATACTACAGCATACAGAAGGGGAAAGATACGAAAGGTTTTTCAAAGGGGGATCGCGGGGGAAACAGAATTTCCCCCGCGCGTTAATGTCATATTCACAAACCCTGATATGCTCCATCTCGCAATAAACCCCTTTCATGCAAAATGGGAAGGGTTTTTCAAAAATCTTAAGTATGTTGTTGTTGATGAGATACACACATACCGCGGGGTGTTCGGCTCTAATGTTGCCCATGTATTGCGGAGGCTCAGAAGGATATGCAATTACTGGGGTTCAAACCCTCAGTTCATTGCCTGTTCAGCTACGATTGCAAACCCGAAGGACATTGCAGAGGAACTCATCGGACTGCCTTTCAAGACTGTGACAGAAAGCGGCGCTCCTCAGGCAGGAAGACACTTCATGTTCATAAATCCATTGCTTGAAAGCCCTTACACAGAGGCAACCGCTTTATTCATTAAATGCCTTGAGGCAGGATTGAAGACCATTGTATTCACAAAGGCGAGAAAGATTACAGAGCTTATATATAAGTGGACTGTTGACAGGGCTCCTCAGTTTGCAGAAAAAATTAGCCCCTATCGCGCAGGTTTTCTTCCGAAGGAAAGAAGAGAGATAGAGCAGAAACTCTTCAGCGGTGAACTCCTCGGCGTTGTTTCAACAAGCGCCCTTGAACTTGGTGTTGATATAGGCGGGCTTGATGTATGCATTCTTATAGGTTATCCGGGTTCAATATCAAGCACATGGCAGAGGGCAGGACGGGTTGGAAGGCAGGGGCAGGAATCTTTGATAGCGATGATTGCGATTCAGGATGCGCTTGACCAGTATTTTATGAGGCATCCTGATGCCTTTTTTGAAAAATCTCATGAGGCTGGAGTCATAGACCCAGAGAATAAGAATATCATTAAAAAACATCTTCCCTGCGCCTCGTCAGAGATATATCTGAGAGCCGGGGACAGCATTTATGATACTGAAAAACTTATGCCATTGATAAAAGAGCTTGTTCAGGAAGGCATGTTGAATCCCGGCAAAAGAGGCGATATCTGGTTTTCACGAAGCAGGACTCCGCACAGAGAGGTTGAGATAAGGGCTATCGGAAAGCCTTTTGATATAGTGGATGAATCAGGAAGGCATATCGGAGATTTGAGCGGGACAAGGATTTTCAGAGAGGCATTCCCGGGCGCAATCTATCTCCACCGCGGAAGGCAGTACAGGGTATCAGAACTCCTGATTGAAGAAAGGAAGGTTATCTGTAAGGAGGTTGATGTCCTGTATTACACTCAGGCGCGCACAAAGGATGAAACAGAGGTTATTGAAGAGATGGAGATTAAAAAGTTAGAGATAATCCCCCTTCACCCCCCTTTAGTAAAGGGGGGGCGGGGGGATTTTAAGGTGAAACATCTGGAAGTTTTCAGGGGCAGATTAAGAATGAAAAACAGGGTGACAGGGTATGACAGGAAAAATATATTTGACAGGACAAGGCTCTCAAGGCATGACCTTGATATGCCTGAATATATTTTTGATACAGAGGGATTGTGGTTAAGGATAGATAAAGATACAGAGAATGATATGGAATCTCTTGGCTATGACCTCGCAGGAAGCCTTCATGCATTTGAACATGCATCAATAGCGTGCATGCCCCTCTTTGCCTTATGCGATAAGGGAGACATAGGAGGATTGAGCTATCCGTTTTACCCTCTATTTAAAAAGCCTGCGGTATTTATATATGACGGATATGAAGGCGGAATTGGCCTGACGAAAAGGGCGTTTGATGTTATGGATGAGTGGTTTAAGGCAGCGCTGACAGTTATATCAGAATGTTCATGCGAGGAAGGATGCCCATCCTGCATTCAAGACCCTCAATGCGGTTCAGGCAATCAGCCGTTGGATAAAGAAGGAGCGAAGTTTTTATTGGAGAGATGGGGAGGGTAGGTTGCAGGCTTATCTGGCAAGGCTTTCAACAAGCCTCGTTAGCGATTTCATCTCTTCGTAGATAACGCTCAGGATAAATGCCCGCAGGGTATTCAAATCTCCCTTGTTTGATTTCTGCATTGCCGTTATATATTCAGCCCTCCTAATCGGAGGAACAATTATAGGACAGTAGCCGTTCTTCATGCTCAGGATACTTAAAAGAAGCCTTCCGATTCTTCCATTGCCGTCTGTAAATGGATGAATAGATTCAAATTCAGCATGCAGATCACTTGCCTGCTCAAGAATGTGTTTATTTGTAATTTTTCTGCTCAAGGTTACAATATGTTTTTTCATCAATTCAGGAACTTTCTGATAATCCGGAGGCAGGTAATCGGTTCCGGTAATGATTACATTTTTTTGCCTGTATCTGCCTGCATTCTCAGGATCTATCTGCTGAAAAAAAAGCTTGTGCAGGGACAAGACATCCTCTTCGGATATCGGTTTTCCGAGCAGAGAGTAAATATGATCATAAGCCTTTGCATGTCCTATAGCCTCGTAATGCTCTCTCATGGATTTACCGCCAATGGTTATGCCATCTTCAATGATAACCTTTGTCTCTGACTCCGTAAGCGTGTTGCCCTCAATTGCATTGGATGTATATGTCAGTCCTATGCGGTAGTAGTCCCTGAGTTGTTTGACAACATGCTCCGAAAACGGCCGATAGCCGTCAAGGATGGATTTGAGGGAGGAGAGTTTGTTTAAAATGTCTTTATTTCCCATAATTATTTTTCGTGCCTTAAGGTTCATTAAGTAGATTTGTAATTAAAGCAATCATTATTTCTTTATCTTTTGGCCTGCTTTCTGCAATCAAAAGGGCTGTGGCTACCAGAGTGTTATCATTAATTTTGGCCTCGCCTGTAGATTTAAGGAGGTAATTGTTTTTGTGCAGAAACAGGATAAACATAAACGATTCTATACGCTTATTGCCATCCACAAACGGATGATCCTTGATTATGAAATAAAGAAGATGGGCAGCCTTTTCCTCAATGCTCGGATATAATTCCTTTTCTCCAAAGGTCTGATTTATTGTATTTAAAATTCTTTCAAGCCCCTTTTCGCTTTCAGCCCCAAATAACTCTGATGCCTCTTTTTTATTCCTCAAATCCTCTTTTAAGGATTCAATTGCCTTTTTAGCCTCCACATATTTAATCTGTCCCGCAGGTTTTGATATGCCTCTGGAAATGAGATGAATTTCTTTATTGTCATATTTTTGCAAAAGAATCCATGATTTTGCATAACCTGTGATTATGGATAAAAGCCCTATTGCTTCTGCTCTGGTGAGAGTTTCTTGCGTAGTCTTCTGTAAAAGAGCTACAGCCCTTTCAAGTTCCTTCAACTTGGAGTGTTGCTGTTCAGTCAGTCTTTTTTCATTTAATGTAAAGCCTTTGACAATATGATCTCTCAAGACCTTTGTCGCCCAGATACGGAACTGAGTGGCACGCTTTGAATTGACCCTATAGCCAACGGAGATAATAATATCAAGATTGTACCAACTAACCGGCTTATCGGAGAAAGGAATGTGCATTTTTTGCACATTCCTTTCTTTCACTAACTCGCCGGCTTTGAAAATATTATTCAAGTGTTTAGTTATAACACTTCTTTCGGTCTTAAAAAGTTCCGCAATTTGTTTCTGCGAGAGCCAGACAGTGTCCTGCTCGAGCCTCACCTCGAGTTGAGCCTGCTTATCCTCAGCAGTGTAGATAACAATTTCGCCATGCTGAGATTGAATTTTTTTATCCTTTTTTCTCATCGTATCACCATAACATATCTATAACGCCACTTCAAAGGCCATTGACAGTCGTCAAGGGCGGATTTGAGGGAGGAGAGTTTATCTTTCATTTCTTCTGAATCTGGTTTCATCATGTTATTTCTTCATCCTTGAATGATTCACCTGTTTCTTCTTCTCTTTCGAGTTCCAATAATTTAATTTGAGGAAGAGATGCACCTATAATGCCCTGTAAATCACCATACATCACGGCAGTATTAGTAATTACACGTTCGATTTGCTTTTCTCTTTTAGCCCAGTTTTTTATTATTGCACGTTTTTCCTGATCTAAATCTTCCTTCATTGATTTAAATGTTTCAACAATTGCCTCAACCTTCTGCTTAAATTCAGGCCCTGACAGATAATTGTAAAGAACTTCCATCTTTTCATTTTTGCCAACAGCAGAAAGTTTTGCTTGAGATACCTGTATCAAGCCTGTTCTTAAGACCTCTGCTAGACTGCCAGATAGTGAGAAATTAGTAATCCATACCCCTTCTATTTGTGTAAATGGACTAACATCTTTAGGCATTGTTTCGGTAACTATTACTGCAATCTCGGCCTTTACTTCCCTCTGGTCATCTTTAAGTTTTGAAATCCAACTATCACTCCACGCCTTTGTACGCTTTGTTTCCCATGCTATTGTCCCACAATGCTGTCCGTTCCGACTGTAAACCTTTTGTAAAATATCGGCACCCCTTATTCCCTTTGGTACAGGCTCAATTTCATCAACAGGGAATCTTGTTTTAAGGAGAGCTTCTAAATCCAGTTCCAGAACCTCACCTTGTGTTTGCATTGAACCTTGTTTTGATAATCGTTCGAGATCTTCTATCTTTTTTGTCATATCGGCAATCTTTTTATCTTTACCAAGGTCATCCAGTCTATGTTTTTCGGTAAATATTTCAATAGCCTTCTGCTCGATCTGTTCTTTTTCTTGATCCATCCGTCGAGCAACCTCAAGTTCTGTATTCTTTCTTGCCTCCTCAGCTTCTCTTACTCTTTTCCTTAGTTCTAATTCTGTTTCCTGTGCCTTCTGAAGTTTCTTATCCTTCTCAATAGCCTGCTCCTGCAAATCCTTCATGTCTACCAGAAGATCAGCTTCGGCTTCTTTTTTAGCATCTTGTTTAAGTTTTTCTTTTTCAGCCTTTAACTTTTCGGATACTCTCTGCTCAATAACCTTTTCTGAATCTTTAATAATCTTAGCCTTCTCTTCAAGAAGCTTTTCACGTTTTGCAAGCTCATGTTCTTTTTCTTTTGTTTTATCTTCAAATTCTTTGCGAAGATTTTCTTTTACCTGATGGAAAAGAGTTTCGGTTAAAGGGATTTCTTTATTGCAATAAGGGCAATTTATAGTTTGATCTGGCATATAAAATAACCTCTTTTATTAATCTTACCCTATACTGACACAAGGTGTCTGTGAGTAATTATAAGGAATTCAGAGAAATGGCTGTGATAGTAAGCGTCAGTAGAAGTATAATCTAACCTTGCATCTGCTTCTTTTTTAAATTGCTTTTCTAATATGCAAAAGGTTAATGCTTCAGCGATAACTTCAGCAAGAACTGTATGGTAGCGAGGATCATCTATCCCAGGGTACACTTGTTCAGTAGGCTCACCCAAATACCTGCTAATTGAAGGATGTCTTGCGGCTATCAGCAATAGATATGGTTCTTTATCGTCCCATTTGGACCTTAATACACCAAAATCTTCATCTACAGGCTTAGATTTAAAGTGTATCCCACTTCTGGGCTCACGCTCCTCAACCATGACGCGAGTATGTGCAGGTTCAAAACCTTTTACTCGGGCAGTTATAGTCCCTTTTGCCTTTAACTGGCACCCAACGATTTTGCAATTTCCAGCTAATACCCTCGGGGTATCGGTTTCTCGTAGTAAACATTTTCCTCCTCTTTTCACAACAATTTCAGCAGGATGATCAGAGATAATTTCTGCTTGGATTTGATTATCTAATTTAGCTGCAGATTTTAACCGTAGAACTAAGGTTTTCTCTCTATTGATTTGCAAATGATACAGAGGCTTCTCAAAAGAAAGTCCATTAGGAATTTCTGGAGGAGGTGGTGCTTCAATAACTTTCGCGAGCATCAAATTATCGTATCCATCATAACGAACTTCAATATATGCTTCTGTCCCGATTTTTGAACCTTCGATAGAGAATGTCGTTGAACCAACTTTCTTATCCTCTGAAAATTTTTTCAAAAAGACTGGAGATGTGCGAATTTTGATATTATCAGGGTCACTGCTGACAACATCTATTGGTAAGGACTCATCTAAAAGGTCGTAGTGCTTTACTACGATAGAAAATGTTTTCGGTTGTTCCACTATAATAGGTATCTCACCGGACGGAATGATATGCAAACCAATACCGAGTTTTTTAATTCCGGGGGCATCAACATCTTCTGTTGGGATTTCTTCTTCCAGTTCGCTTAATTTTTTCTCAAAAACTTTTGAAATTTCTTTTGAAAGAGTATCTAATTTTCTTTCAAGATTTTCATCGGTAACGCTTCTTTTAGAAGGCGCTTCAGTAGCTTTTAGTTCCTCAATAAAAGACCGTAAAATTTCTTTGCATTTTTTATAAAGTTTTTGGGCAAAGGGGTGCTCAAGTATCAAGCCATCGCGAAATGGGTCCAAAAATCGTATTGGATTATTTTCAGGATGATTGGGATTATCTGGGTTTGCTTCTCCCCTGTCATCATATTCACGAATCAAATTATCAATAGATTCGCAATATAACTCACCTGTAAACCTCCAAGAAAAAGGTTCTGATTCCAATCCAAAATAAGTGCAGTCATGGATTGCTGCTGCACTTTTAATCAAAATACCCTCTCTACATGGAAGAGTGCCTTGCTCAAAAGAAGTTGTATGTTTGCGGACAACGAGATGTGCCATAACTCCAGAATACCCAGGAATTGGAAAAGATTCATTAAATACCACTTCACCGGTGGGATAATAATAACGCAGAGGGTCTTCCCTATTCTTATTCAAATTTACAAGGACTACTTCTCTTTTGGTATTAGAAAACAAATCTCGCAGACTGTAATATCGCGAAAAATCTTTTAGTAGGGTCTCATGTTGTGAGATTTTAAATCGGCTTTCAATCTCAATAGTAACTACCGTGCCGTTACCTCTCGGAATGCCAAGTTTCTTCCGAATTTCATCAGTTACTTTCTTTGTACGAGGTTCTATGAAACGACATTTCAAAGAAGGGGGAATTATGAGATGATTATATTCATCATCTTTAATGCTTTCAAAATGAACAACTCCAAAAGCAGCAACATCCCTTGCCCCTCGTCCATGAAGTCCACGCCGTAATTTTCCTGTTTCAAATCCTGAGGTTCTTTTACCTAATTCTCCAAGTTTTTTGTACATCTCCAATCTATTCATTCCCCATGCTCTATCCCGTACTATCACAATTGAAGGTTGTCCTTTTTTTCGTCTTTCAATTTCTATCCGTATTTTTCCTGAGACCTGTTTCCTTTCATCCTCTAAATCTCGATAACTGTCATCAGAGTTCGTAATCAGTTCTACCAACCCACGTTCAATTTTTCCTCTCATTGCTTTTTCCATATTTTGGCGTTTATATAACCAAGTTGCACCGAGATCCCATTCAGTTGGAATTTCAACTTTTGGCATTTCTTACACCTCCTTTCTTTTCTAAAAGTGGGGCAAATTTACTTCGACAAAAATTCACATAATTTTTGATTTCTTCTCTTTTTAATTCTTCGGCTATAGAGTAAAGTTGCTCTATTCGATCGTTCAATACTTCTGCTCTGGTATTTACAGTGCAGACAAGTGATTCAGCAAATTCAGCATGAGAAATTTCAGCCTGTTCTCTATAATCCATGAATTTCCTGAAAGCTACACTTCTGAGGAACTCTTTTAATTTTCGATCAGTATGTAAACGGTCTCCTGTTGGTCTATATTTACCTAAGTATTTTTCAATCCGAAACTTATTTTCCTTTATCCATTTTATCCCCTCAGTGGTTAATATCCATCCACCAATACTTTTAACAGTTCTTTTTCTTTCGCTTTCACCTTTAACTAAAGCTCCATATCTCGGTTTCTTAGCCGCTTCTAATGCGAATCGTGCCGGAGCAAGATCTGGATACTGAGGATATTTTACCCAAGAGAATTTGGAGGGCGCTATTTGGTAACATTTTAAAGCAACATCTTCCGTATGAACACGTTTTTGCCATCCACCTAATAAATAAAGTGCATAGAGGACAATATCTTTATCACTCACATTCTCTATTTTTCTTGCTTGTATTTTCCTTTCTTTATTTAGCTCAAACTTCACAACTTAAACCTCTCCCTTTTCCCTGCCAAAGTTCCCCTCCTTGGTTAAGGAGGGGCAGGGGTGGTTTGTATGAAAAAACTTTCTTATCTCCTCTAAAATGCCTTCTGCATTATCAAATATGTCTTTATTTTCAAAGCGGATGACTTCTATGTTGAGGTTTTTTAAATATTCTGTCCTCTCTGTATCGTATTCATATCCTCCATCTGTAAAATGTCCTGCCCCGTCCATCTCGACACACAGCTTTTCAGACGGGCAATAGAAGTCAAGAACATAAGGGCCGATACTATGCTGTCGTCTGAATTTTCTGTTTTCAAGCTGTGAATCCTTTAGCAGACTCCATAACTTAGCTTCAGCAGGGGTGAGGCTGTTTCTAAGTTGTTTTCTTCTTTCTTTTAAAATATTTCTGTTATGGATTCTTTCCGTCATCATTTAATTACCACCCCTTAACCCCTCCTAAAATAGGAGGGGAGCTTTTATCCAGTTCCCGTCCTTGTCAAGTACACTTGAAAGCATTGCTACGCCCTGTTCTGTGAATGCGTATGGAAGATAACGGCGGCCGCCCCACCGACTTGAGGTGCCAAATTGGAACCTCAAGTTCTCAAACTCTTCTCTATTGAGTTGAATCATAAAATCTGCT
>JAHILQ010000159.1 GCA_018896985.1 Nitrospinota bacterium | reverse complement strand
GAGCAATTGGAAGGAATATTCAATCGAGAAATAGATCTTGTTGTGGATAAACCATTCAGAAACCCTATTTTTAGGAAATCTGTTGAAAAAACAAGGACTGTAATTTATGAAAGATGAGACAAGAAAAAGCCTTGTGGATATTCTCCAAGCAACCGAAGAAATACAAGATTTTGTTCATGGAATGGATTTCAGCGCATATAGAGAAAGCCCTGTTACACAAAGAGCAGTTGAAAGGGATTTTGAGATCATTGGGGAAGCGCTTAGCAGGATTAAGAAATTTGATGAGGAATTGATAGAAAAGATTTCGGAGCATCATCGTATCATCGGGTTCAGAAACATACTAATTCATGGTTACGACATTATTGACGAGATGATTGTTTGGAAGGCTGTTGTGAATCACTTGCCGATTTTAGTTAAAGAAATAAATGAAATATTAGGCGCCTAACAAAACACTCCAGCGGACGTGCAAAAGCGGCGCGCCGGTGAGCTTGGTCGTTAGCTTCCCCCGTTCTCCCCCCAATCCACAAAACTACGTATTTCCCTCACCACACCATGAAAAGCCTCTTTATATTCTTCATCTCTCCTGCAAAGGTTTTTGTCTTTGAAAACCTGAAATCCCTGTACGTTTTGACCTCAAGCCTGCCGTCCTTTTCTGTTATTTTTACAGCGCCGTTCATGTCCGTGCGGTATATCTTTGCGCCTTCCAGCATCTCAAGCGTATCCTGATGCGGATGCCCGAAGGCGTTATCCCTTCCTGCGCTTATCACTGCAATCTCAGGAGATGCAACATCATAGAAGGGTTTATATGCTGAGGTCCTTCCGCCATGATGCGGGACTTTAACAACATCACTCTTAAGCCATTTGCCAAGATGGATTATATCCTCTTGTGCTTCCTCTTCAATATCTCCTGTGAATAAAAATGTTTTCTTCCTGCCTTCTATCCTTAATACCAATGAACTGTTATTCCCTCCGTTATCGCTGCCGCCGTTCATGGTATAAAATTCCCTGTATGGATGAAGCGCGTACATCTTATATCCTTTACCTTCAATCACATCACCCCTCTCAAGAATCCTGCGAACTATTCCCGTACTGTTTCCTTCCGGATAAATAATGCGTCCGCTGTCCCACATCTCTTTAACCTTAAACCGCGCCATCAGATAATCTGTTCCTCCCGCATGGTCAGAATCTGCATGTGAAAGAACAAGGGCGTCTATGCTTTTCATGCCGAGATATTTCAAAAATGCAGCCGCTTCGCGCCCGCTTTTCCCTGTATCCACCACCACAACCTTTTTATCAGGAAGTTCAACGACTGCTCCGTCTCCCTGCCCGACATCAAGATAAGTGATTCCCATTTCCCCGCCCCTTAAAAAGATATACGCTGACAAATAGACTATCATCAGGAGAGAAGTGATTACAGGAACCAGTTTCTTCTTGCTTACGAAAAAATAAAAAACAAATCCCGCATAAAAGATTATTACTGCAAACAGGGGGAATGCAGGAATCTTTATATCTGAAAACGGGAATTCCGCTGTAAATCTCACGAGATAAACAGTAATATCAGCAACGATATTTGCCAGAGAACCTAATATGTAATGCCCTGTAAAAAGAAATGCAAAAGACGATATCAGCGACAGTGGCAAGAGCACAAAACCTATAAGCGGCGTGATTAATAGATTGGACAGCGGGGATATAATAGAAAAATAATGAAAGTGATACGCAACCAGAGGCGCTGTCCCCAGAGAGGCTGAAAGCGTAAGCAAGACAGAAGCCCGCAATATCCTGAGTGAAGAAGCGAAAAAACGCGGCAGGAATTTTTGTTCGTCTGCGCCTTTGCTCTCCTGCGCTTCCGGATTGTCCTTGTCTTTTCCATAGCCTATTGAAAACCCGATAAACAGCACTGCAAGGAACGAGAGTTGAAAAGAAAGGCTGAACAGAGCCTCTGGATTCCACAAGACAATCACAAAAGCGGCAAACAAGAGTGAGTTAAGCCAGAATCTTTTCCTGCCTATCAAAAGCCCGATGAGAAACAGGCTTATCATTATAAAAGACCTAACTGCCGGAATGCTCCATCCTGAGAGAGCAAGATATGCAAGCATGAACGGAAGACATAGAACTGCTGCTCCCTGAGACGGCGTAACATAAAGCGTAATCCTCTGGAGCAAACTGTACGGCAGAAATTTTAGTACAAGACTGAATATGCCAAACAGAAGAACAGAGAAGATTCCGAAATGTGTGCCTGAAATGCTCAAAACATGCGCAAGCCCCGCTGAGCTAAAGGCGTCTCTCAAACCATCGCTCATGTTGCCTCTCTGCCCTGTGGTTATGGCAGAAACAAGTGCGCCTGAATCAGCGCTAAAGTTCTCTGTAACATATCTGTTAAGTTCTGCCCTTGCATCTTCAAACACTGCCCATACGCTTTTTTTGCCGCCCCTTAAGTCTTTGACTTCAATCAGGTTTGCATAGAGATTGTTGTTTTCGGCCATTCCGGGATTGAACTTTCTATTGTCTCTGCCTATCTTGACTTCTATCTCATATCGGTTTCCAACCGCAAACTCAGTATCAGAGAAAATAAATATATCTTTTTCCTCAATCTCTTCTAATGCCTTTCCTGTTTCCTCATCTGCTGCCGAGTTTACATGAAACTCCTGCATAAATTTTCCTGAAGATGTCAAAACTACATCTGAACTGAATGCTCCGGATACGATTATTTCTTTTCCCCTGATATTAGAAAAATCAGTCTCAGGCGCATATCTGAAAAAGGCATATAAAACTCCGAAAACAAG
>JAHILQ010000158.1 GCA_018896985.1 Nitrospinota bacterium | reverse complement strand
GCCGACAAGCGTCATGGGCGCTACAAAAAGGATTGCCGAATATATTTGTAAGGCATTTAATGAAGGCGAAGGGCAATGTGGGGACAACCCCCTTGATCCCCCTTTATTAAGGGGGACTGGGACTGAATTCATATCAGTAAGGTTTGGCAATGTCCTTGGCAGCAGGGGAAGTGTTTTGCCTTTGTTTATGGAGCAGTTAAAATATGGTGGACCGCTTACAGTGACCCATAAGGAAATGCAAAGATATTTTATGACCATACCAGAGGCGGTGTCTCTTGTATTGCAGGCGTCCGTCATAGGAAAAGCTGGAGATGTCCTTGTACTTGATATGGGAGAGCCTGTAAAGATTGTTGAACTGGCTGAGGACTTGATAAGGATTCACGGGATGGAACCATATAAGGATGTGGATATAGAGTTTATAGGTTTAAGACCAGGAGAAAAACTTTTTGAGGAGATACTCACAGCGGAAGAAGGCACTGTTGCAAGCAAACATGAGAGAATATTTATAGCAAAAAACAGCGAGAAGTATTCCATGGAGACGATAGAGAATATACTGAAGGAATTCGATGCGGCAATAAAGGAATCGCCTGCTGTAGATGACTGCAGGGTCAGAGATTTACTCAAGAAATATGTAAGACATTTTAATTAAAAGAATTCCTCGAAGCTTGCTTCGGGGTAGAACAACAAAAAATGTCATTCCCCGACTTGATCGGGGAATCCAGTTCCTTTTGTCCTGGATTTGGAGCCTGCCCCGCACTTGTTGCGGGGTGATTCATTTATTGACACCTGTAAATATAATGTCCTATGTAGTCTGTACCCTTGTCATTCCGGCTTGTCCGGAATCTTTCTTACAGATGGACTCCCGACAAGCGGGAGTGACAGCTTCGGAGGACATTTGTTATGCAGGTATCAATAGTTTATCTGGTTTAAATATCATAGTACAGGAAAAACTCGTAGGGATGAGGTCTCAGCCTTAGTGCGTCAACCTCCTTTGACCTCTTATAGCTTATCCATGTGTCTATGGCGTCTTCTGTGAATACATTACCCTTTCTGAGGAATTCATTGTCAGCCTCAAGATTATCAAGCGCCTCTTCAAGGCTTGCAGGCATTGTCGGAACAGATGCCAGTTCTTCAGGACCAAGATCATAAATGTCTTTATCTAATGGTTCCCCCGGATGTATCTTATTTTCAATACCGTCAAGCCCTGCCATGAGCATTGTGCTGCAAATGCAAGGTATCCATTGCATGACGGATCAGGGAATCTTACTTCGCATCTTTTAGTCTTGGGGTTTGCAGAATATGTCGGTATACGTATTGATGCTGAACGGTTTCTTGCTGAATATGCGAGATTGACAGGAGCCTCAAAGCCCGGCGTAAGCCTTTTATAAGAATTCGTAGTCGGGTTTGTAATTGCGGCGAGGGCAGGCGCATGTTTCAATATTCCTCCGATATAATACAGCGCAAGCTCGCTCAGCCCTGCATAGCCGTTGCCCGCAAAAAGAGGCTTGTCCTTTTTCCAGATACTCTGGTGGCAGTGCATTCCAGAGCCGTTGTCACCGAATAAAGGTTTCGGCATGAAAGTTACTGTCTTGCCGTGCCTTTTTGCAACATTTTTAATGATGTATTTGAAGAGCATTAGCTTATCCGCCATCATTACCAATGGTTCGAATCTCATATCTATCTCTGCCTGGCCTGCTGTTGCAACTTCATGGTGCTCTCTTTCAATATATATGCCGCACTTCTGCATCTCCATGACCATCTCTGTCCTGAGATTTACCTGACTGTCTGTCGGAGGCACGGGGAAATAACCTTCCTTGTGCCTCGGCTTATATCCGAGGTTCGGCCTTTCATCCCTGCCTGAATTCCAGATTCCTTCAACAGAGTCAATAAAGTAATAACCGCTGTTAGAGGTCTGATCAAACCTGATATCATCAAAAATGAAGAACTCAGCCTCAGGGCCGAAATATGCTGTATCGCCGATTCCTGAAGACTTAAGATATGCCTCTGCCTTCTGTGCGATATAACGCGGGTCCCTTGTGTAGAATTCCTTTGTGATAGGATCTACGATGTTGCATATAAGGCTTATTGTCGGATACTCCATGAATGGATCCATAAATGCTGTTACAGGGTCAGGGATTATAAGCATATCCGATGTGTGAATCGCCTGCCATCCCCTTATTGAAGAGCCGTCAAAACCAAGGCCTTCTTCAAATACTTCCTCTTTTAATTCAGAGATCGGCACTGCAAAATGCTGCCAGATTCCCGGAAAATCAAGGAACTTAAAATTTGCCATGACTGCCTTGTTTTCCTGAGCCATTTTGATTACGTCTTTCGGTGTCATTTTTCTCCTCCTTTATTTTTGCGTTGTGCGTTTATTGCGTTCCGCGTTATAGCGTTCAAATCATTTTTTTTCGCTGCACGCTATAACTCTATAACACTATAACGTGTCTCTTAAACTGCTGCCTCTCCTTGTTTTCCTGTTCTTATCCTTACTACATTTTCCACAGGATAAACGAATATCTTTCCGTCGCCTATCTTGCCGATCTTTGCTGTTTTCTCTATGACAGCCACCACCTTTTGTGCAAGGCTGTCAGATGTAACTACCTCTATCTTTATTTTCGGGATAAAGTCAACAACATATTCAGCGCTTCTGTAGAGTTCAGTATGTCCCTTCTGCCTGCCAAAACCCTTAACCTTTGTGACAGTCATGCCCTGTATGCCGATTTCATTAAGAGCATCCTTCACTTCGTCAAGCTTAAAGGGTTTTATTATTGCCTCAACCTTTTTCATTTTTCATTTTTTTTATTGCCTTTTCTCCATAACGCATTCAGCATCTCCTTTAATCCTGAAGTGTTGAAGATGCAAACTGCATGGTATATAACTCCTGATAAAGTCCGCCTGCCAATAACAATTCCTCATGGCTGCCATGCTGGATTATCCTGCCTCTGCTCATAACGATAATTTTTGTTGCTTTTAGCACAGTGGAAAGTCTATGAGCTATTACAATAGTAGTCCTGCCCTCCATCAGCTTTTCAAGCGCCTTCTGAACCTTTTGTTCTGACTCTGTATCAAGAGACGACGTTGCCTCATCAAGGATTAAGATTGACGGATTCCTTAAGATAGCCCGCGCCATGGTAATTCTCTGCTTCTGCCCGCCAGAAAACCTTATCCCCCTTTCACCAATCTTTGTTTCATAACCGTCAGATAATTCCATTATGAATTCATGAGCATATGCTGCCTTTGCTGCCTCTATAACTTCACCCTCTGTTGCATCGGGCCGTCCAAAGAGGATATTTGCTTCAACCGTGTCATTGAATAACACTATGTCCTGCGTAACTATTCCAATGTGTCCTCTGAGGGATCTGAGTGACAAATCCCTTGTATCAGTTCCGTCAATTAAGATTTTCCCCTTATCCGGATACCAGAACCCTGCTATAAGGTCAACGAGAGTGCTTTTGCCTGCTCCGCTGTAGCCGACCAGCGCTACAACTTCACCGGGATTGATATGCAGGTTTATATCCTTGAGTGCATAATTTTCGGAAGATTGATATTTAAATGAGACATTTTCAAAAACAATATGTCCTTTTATAGTTCTTTCTGTTCCGCCTTTTTTTTCAGACTCTACAACTATAATCTCTTTTATTCTCTCTATAACATTTCGCGCCTGTTGAAAATTGTTATTAACCCTGCTAAGCCTTTTCAGCGGTGTATACATCATCAAAATAGCCGCAATAAAAGAAAAAAATGAACCGGCAGAGATATCATCCGATATTACAAGATGTCCGCCGTAAAATAAGATTATTGCTATTCCAAATCCTCCCAAAAGCTCTGCAAGCAGGGATGAAGATTCATTTATCCTCACTTCTCTCATGGTATTTCTATAGTGTTCAGCTAATGCCTTTTCGTGGCGTTTATTCATTTCTTCTTCCATTGTAAAAGCCTTTATTATCTTCATTCCCTGAAGACTTTCATGGAGGATTGTGGTTATTTTTGATATGAGCTTTCTTGTGTTCATACTTACCCTCTTCATCATTACTCCAAATTTGCTGATGCCATAAACAATAAGCGGTACTACTATGAAAGAAAGCAGGGCGAGATCCCATTTTCTTATGACAGCGACAATGGCAAGCGCTATTACAGTGCCTCCTGCTACAAAGAAGTCCTTTATAGTATGGGCTACTGTAAGGTTTAAGATTTCTACATCATTGAGAGATTTTGATACTACAGAGCCGCTTGATGTTTTCCCATAAAAAGACAGAGGCAAAAAAAGAAGCTTGTTATAAATGCCCTGCCTTAATGACCTGACTATTTTCGCGCCGATAGAGCTCATTAAATAGTTGGTTATGTATGTGAATGCTCCCCTCATGAAAAAAAGTATAATTATGCCAAAAGGCAAAAGAAATAAAAAGTTAGAAGATTTTTTGATAAAAATAGTATCCAGGACAGGCTTAATAATCCATGCAATGGCTCCATTTATGCCTGAAAGCATAAGACTGCAAACAACAGCGGCTAACAGTCTCCATAAGTATGGCGTTGAAAGCTGCCAGAAAACAGACACATCATTCCGCAAACTGCCTGATTGATATTTCTTAAAAATTTCCTCAATATTCATTTTCACCTACAAAATTTTTAAAGATGTTATAATTTACCATAAAATCAACAATTGATTCTTATTAACAGTAACGACATTATCTATAAAATCCATCCTATCCTCCCTTTGTCAAAGGGAGGAATTCCCCTCTTTGGCAAAGAGGGGCGAGGGGAGATTTTCTAATTAATGTTAATCCTATTTTGAGACCCTTGATAAATGAAAGCATCAGTAATAATAAGCGCCTACAATAGACCCGAATACTTACAGAGGACAATAGAGGGCTATCTGTCCCAGAGTTGTCTGCCCGATGAAATTGTTATTGCTGATGACGGCTCAACAGCAGAGACTGCCTCCCTTATATTCAGCCTGAGCAGAAATTCCCCTGTAAAATTTTTGCATGTATGGCATGAAGATGAAGGCTTTAGGGCTGCAAAAATTAGAAACAAGGCAATTGCGAAAAGCTCAGGCGAATATCTCATCCTCTGCGACGACGATTCTATCCCTGTTCATACAATGGTTGAAGACCATCTGAAATTTTCAGAAAAGGGATGTTTTATACAGGGGCATAGAGCGCTTTTAGGACAGACTGTATCCCAAGACTTTACATTCAAAGACATATCGCTGATGGCCCTCTTTTATTTGATGCTTAAAGGGCAGGCAGGCAACATATTAAACGCCGTTAGACTGCCTCTGCCCTTAATCAAGGTATCACAAAGCCTGAAAGGGATTAGAAGCTGCAATATGAGTTTTTTTAGAAAGGATATTATTGCTGTCAATGGGTTCAACGAAGACTTCAAAGGATGCGGTAAAGAGGACTCAGAACTTGCGGTAAGATTTTATAAGTATGGCTTAAGGCGAAAGGATATAAAATTCCGGGCATGCTGCTATCATCTTTACCACAGGCATTATTCAAGGGATAGTCTGGAAAGGAATCTTGCGCTTCTGGAGAAAGCAAAGAGTGAAAATGGATATTTCTGTAAAAATGGAATTGATAAATACTTACAAGGTCTTTAAAGTTTCCATAATTTTTTCTATAACCGCTTCCGGTCTAATCATTTTAAGACATGCTTTAAATTCGGCATTTAAGCATCTGTCCTGCCTGCAGGGTCTGCATGGCAATGAGCCGCAATCAAATATCAATTTCCTATCTGTCCATGGAGATACAAATTCAGGAATGGTTGGACCATAAATTCCTACAGTAAAAGTCTTTGCTGATGCAATATGTATCGGGCCGCTGTCATTGCCTATAAACATGTCTGAGAGCTCACACAAAGCGGCAAACTCATATAAATTTAGTTCACTTGAGCAGATATCTGGCTGTGTCTTCATGAACCCTGCCACTTCATTTAATATACTATATTCAGACTGCCCGGCAACAAGAAAAACCCGGCACTTCTCAGCCAATGCGTCACAAAGCAATGCGAATTTTTCAGCCCCCCATTGGCGCAAGGCATTTCTTGAGCCGGGATGCACTATCACCTTCTTTTTTGTTATGTCATGGGCAAAGACTGCAGGGAATTTATTTTTAAGGGAATAAAAGGCATCTTCAGGGAGGTTGATTTTTATTTTATCGCCATAAATCTTTAAGCCTAACTCCCTAAGCACATCAAGATAATAATCAACCATATGTTTTGAGTATATTTTGGAATGGACATTGTGAGTCAAAAGCCATTGCCGCCAGCTTTTTTCATTTTTATAACTAATTCTAATCTTAGCCCCTGAACAATAGCTTAAAATT
>JAHILQ010000157.1 GCA_018896985.1 Nitrospinota bacterium | reverse complement strand
GACCGGTTCGTGTGCTGGAAATTTCAATAGCATCAAAATTTACTGAAAAATCATTTCCCTTAGCTTCAGGGTTTATAATTATTGTCGAATCACTTTGGGCTTTGGTGTTCTGGATTGAAGTTAATATTTGACCTTCATGGTAGGACTTTTTAATATGCTCAAAAAAATTGTCCCTGTAAATTTTGCATAGCCTATTTTCAACCAGATGCACTTCCCCCAGTTTAGCGGACACACCGAAAGGTTAGGTTACAATATAACCTTATAACCTTGGAGGTGTAAGATGCAAGAGCACAGGAAGTATAGGACGTACGATCGGCAGTTCAAAGAAGAAGCAGTACGGCTTGTGACAGAAGGCGGGCGGTCAGTAACAGAGGTAGCCCCTAGTCTTGGGATTCATGAGAACCTGCTGCATACATGGAAACGGAAGCATCAAGAAGACCCTGCAGGCAGTTTCCCAGGCAAAGGCCACCTGAAAACAGAGGAAGAAGAACTCAGAAGGCTGCAAAGAGAAAATGCCAACCTCAAGGAGGACAGGGAAATCCTAAAAAAAGCGTTGGCCATCTTCTCAAAACACCCCAAATGAAATACTGGTTCATGGACCAGCATCGCTCCTCACATGGGGTGCAGAGGATGTGCCGGGTCATTGGAGCATCAAGGAGCGGATATTACAGATGGAAGAGACAGCCTCAAAGTAAGAGGCAGAAGGAAAATGAGAAGATACTCATGGAGATAAAAGAATCGCATAAGAACAGCCGCAGGGCATATGGCAGTCCGAGGATAACCAAGGACATACAGGCCAGAGGAACAAAGTGTGGTGAAAACCGTGTAGCCCGCTTAATGAAGGTTCATGGGATTATTGCCAAGGCAGCAAAGAAGTTCAAGGCCACGACGAATTCGAAGCACAATCTGCCGGTTGCTGAGAATCTCCTGAATCAGAACTTTGTGGCAGAGAATCCCAATATGGTATGGGTATCAGATATTACGTATATTGCGACATTGGAAGGCTGGCTGTACCTGGTAGTGATTCTTGATCTCTATTCCCGACAGGTAGTGGGATGGGCCATGAGTGACAGATTGACTGCGGACTTTGTGGTTAAGGCATTGTATCAGGCTATAGGGCGGCGGCGGCCAGCTTCGGGATGTATACTTCACTCTGACAGAGGGGTTCAGTATGCGAGCGCTGATTTTCGTGATGTACTAAAGGCCTATGGCTTTATCCAGAGCATGAGCAGGAAGGGTAATTGTTATGACAATGCGGTTGCTGAAAGCTTTTTTCATACGCTAAAGACAGAGCATGTATATGATTACCGATATGAAACACGGGCAGAGGCTATACAAAGTGTTTTCGAATATGTTGAGATGTTCTATAATCGTCAGAGGAGGCATTCAGCACTTGGGTATCGTTCACCGGTATCTTTTGAGCTGGAGGCTATGGCAGCCTAACTTAACTGGAGTGTCCGTGAAAACGGGGGAAGATCAGTCCATGCAGTGTTTGCCATATATCGTCATCGTGCAAACATATTGCTACGGAAGCTGGAAGAACTTTTTTAGTCAATTTATGTTTATTTTTAAATTTACCTAGCAGGGTCAAACCGCTTATTATGGCATGATTTTTTTCATCTGTAATTTGATGATAGAAGAAACATCGAATCCAGTTTAATACTTCTACCCTATTACTATTACAAGATATGCAAGAATCAATCTCAGAAAGAAAAATTTCTATTCGTGAAGCAAAGCTATTTTCAACATAAGTTTCTTTTAATCCAAGTGGCTCACAATGTTCTATTGATAATGAATCCTTTAGGAATTTAACTGACCAATCATCATATTTCTGAATCGGGTATGCGAAATCATGAAAACTGGTTGCCAAAAGCCAACTTTCATAAATACCATCTGGTAATTGGTAATTGTTTTGTTCTAACCCGTCAATTATTAGAAGCCCTAATAAGAAATTTTGAAACTGATGCACAAAATGTTCACGATACTTTGGGTATAATTCTTTTAATAGTGACTCGAATGTGCTCAAAGTAGCAGGATAATCTTCTAAAAATACATTCTTCCACAGAAGCTTATATGCTTCAGTACAAAAACTATAGTCATCTTTTTTAAGATAGGCGAGATAATTGCTTATTTGTTTTACAAGGTCTTTTTTATATGGAACTTTTTGAAAATTACAACAAGATGCTGCAAGTTTTTTATCTATATAACTTTCAGGAAAAAGTGTTGGTGAAATTTTAATTAAAGCTTCACCTGCTTCATGAAT
>JAHILQ010000156.1 GCA_018896985.1 Nitrospinota bacterium | reverse complement strand
GTGGTGACTTCAGCCTTGGGTATTCTAGGAAAAATTGAAATAATAAATGGATTTGGTTTGAAGTAATAAAATAGGGGAAATTCAATATGGTGGTTGATAAATTAGGCATCTCTGAGGTATTTTTCCTGATACTACTACGAATTAAATGCAACGTCGCCTAACGAGACTGTCGGAAAAGTCTTTTAACCCTTCATATCCAATAAAAAATCATTTGGTTTTGGATAAGAGATAGTATATTATTTTTATATTATTTCTTTACGGAGGGGATTGCATGCCAAGATATAAACCTGTTTCCTATGAGCAAAATATAATGGTACCTATCTCGTTAGAGGCACAGATTGTTCCAGGGACATTGGAATTTGCTATTCATCATCTTATAGAATCGAGAGTTGATCTTTCTCTATTTGGAGCTAAGATAAGGGATATTATTCGGGGACACCACACTTAATTCCTGATTTCTAATCCTTTCCTCCGCTCCCAAATTTCCGATAGACAAAAAAGAAAATTAGGAATTATTAGGGCATCCCATTTAAAAGTTCTCACTATTTGGCGATATAGGCGTTCAGCCCGATTGTTAATGGTTTCCCTTCTACTATGCAAGATGTTTTCATATTGCCTCTTGTGCTGACTACTACAAGCGTTTTCCCTGATGCGCTTGGCGTAGGCTTCTCCAGGTCGCAAGTGATAATGAGCTTATTCCCTTCGATTTTCGCTTCAATTGCCATGTGTGTCACCTCAGCGTATTGGCGCCCCATTTTTATACCTCTTAGATCTTGCCAGTGAAATGCTGTTCAAAAGACACAGGTTTGTTCATGCACAAGCATAAACCATATCAGGCAAGCAGGTACTATCAGTATAGAGGGTTTAGTAAATAATGACAATCAGAAATTCTAAAGAGGGCGTGGGAAAAACTTCTTGACTGAATAAGTTCATTGACAAACTGTGCGAGGGAATGCTATCCTACAAACAGGATTTTAGAAGTTTTTGCAGTTTATGAGGCCACAAAGACTTTTCGACTTTGTGGCCTTTTTTATTTGTTGAGACCTTCTGAGATTTGAGTTTAAAAAAAGGAGGTAAAAGAAATGGCTAATGGAACAGTAAAGTGGTTCAATGACTCAAAGGGTTTTGGCTTTATCACAAGCGAAGACGGCAGTGATGTTTTTGTCCACCACACTTCAATCCAGGGCAACGGCTTTAAGAGCCTTGCCGAGGGTGACTCAGTCAGCTTTGATACCGAAAAAGGACCGAAAGGCCCCAAGGCAACCAATGTAGCAAAGCTGTAATTGACAGACAAATCCCCCTTGCTGTAGAAGCAGGGGGGGATTTTATTTTATGAGGGGACAATGGCAAACAGACATCATCACAGACAAAATTATGCCTTAAAGATGGAATTAAAAAAGCAGATCAATGTTGCTGCGGGTTTAGTTTCGGACCGATTCCCTACAGTTTCTGGCATCGTAATTCATATGACATATTACCGGAAAACAGCAATTCCTCTTCTTATGGTGCGCACTGTTAATATTTTCCCTACCTCGTATGCCTATTTTAAAATGGATTGCATGATAAAAAGCTGTGACGGAGGCGGGTTTGACCTGACTTCTATAGTTGCCAATATGGTAAAAACTCACAAGAAGGTGAGAAAGGGGGCGATCGTTTGTCATGGCACCATCGATACCCTTCCCTCTGAACATGCAAGTATCAAATATGAAACCGTAATACGGTATAAAAGAGTCTCGACCATTAATTCTTAATTCATCCGGTCTAAACCATTTGTGAAATAAGTGTTTCGCGAAGCCTCAAAACATTCCCCTGTCCAATGTCCTGTACTGAATCGCCTCTTGCCATCGCGGATAATAACTCCGCAGTGGATAACGTAAAGATCACCGGCGCGAGGAACGAGCGTCCGGTGGATTGTCTCGTTAGGAGTATTGCTATTATTACTTTATAGTCTGGAGCAAACGAGACGTACTCCTTTGGCATCCACGCAATAGACCTTCCCTTTGCCCACCTTTCGTTTCGGGCCAATGTCTGATACGATTACATAAATTTTCGCGTGGTGGCGAACCAAAATAAGCGTATCTGCGTCGAATTCGATTTTACCTCCAGACGACAGCTCTATCCAAAGGCCGCAGGGGTCGGATGGCATAGTGCTTCTCGAGCAGCCGGAAGTAACAATATCATTAACATCGTCGCCGTCAATGTCGATATTGAAGTACCGATTATCACCTACTTTGCCGCCAATTGGAATTGAGTCTTCAAGCTGCTTGCGTAAAATACCGGTTTCAAGAGGCATGGCGAGAAGTTGTTGGAATTCTATACAGAGTCCCTTAGGCTCTTGTGCTAAGCTTGCAGTAAAGCCCAGAAAGGAGAAAACAGATAATGCAATAACTATAATAAAAGCAACTTTCTTACATAATTGCATGTTTATATTCTCCTAACATTCTATTTTATGCCGCATGTGTCTTTTTGCGATGATTTTAGGAAAATTTGTAAGTTGAGTCAAGGAAAATTTCAGCTCAACATTGACGCTTCGGTAAACAGGTGCTATAATTAAACCAGTTAACAAGACCAGTTAGGAGGTCGGATTATGGGCATCAAATTTTCTGAAGATATTGTCCCTCTCAGTGATTTGAAGGTAAATCCCGGCAAGGTCGTTTCTCATGTAGCTGAAACTCACCGCCCGATACTGCTGACAAGCAGGGGGCGCGGCATTGCGGTTGTGCAGGCGCTCAAAGACTATGAGGAAGAGACTGAAAAACATGCCTTTATGCAGCGTATTGTAGAGGGGTTGATGGATCTGGAAGAGGGACGGGAAGTATCTCTTAAAGACGTGAAGAAAAAGCTTGGGATGAAATAAGGGAATGGCGGTAAAGACACCGGTTTCATTTGCGGAATCTGCTGTTTCTGATTTGGAGGGTATTCAGGCATATTACGACAGCGAAGGCGCGGCAGCTACAGGAAGGCGTTTGATAGAAGAATTAGTCTCAGCTATTGAGCGGCTTGCGGATCATCCCAAAAGCGGGCGCGTAGTGCCTGAATTTAATATTGAATATCTGCGCGAAGTCATTAAGCCTCCATTCCGTATTGTTTATAGGTGCGATAAAAAAAGGGTGCGGATTGTACGCATATGGCGAAGCGAAAGGATTCTAAAACTCCCATAAAAGCGAAAGCACATTTTTAGATTACGGGGGACAAAAGAAAGGGGATATGCTTAGGGAGATTTTAAATGTCAGCTAAATGCCGGGCACTCACAGACGGTGGTTTGCGAGCAGTTTTTTGGATCTTATTGTCTGGTATGACAAGGAAATGGCAATCACTGGATTTCAACTCTGTTATGATAAAGGCAGGGAAGAGAAGGCATTGACATGGAGGAGAGATTCAGGATATTCCCATAACAAAGTCGATGATGGCGAAGGCAGGACATACCGTCAGAAGATGACCCCTATTCTTGTTGCTGATGGTATCTTTGAATATAAAGAAATTGCCGCGAGATTTAAAAAAGAAAGTAGAGAGATAGACAAAACAGTCGCAGTATTTGTTTATGAAAAATTAGTTCGATTCCCTGATTCAGAGATTAACTGCTAATTAAAACTGTCCCCTGTCAAGGGTCCGGTACTGAATTGCCTCTGAGACGTGATGGGATTGTATGCTCTCTGATGAATCCAGATCAGCGATTGTTCTGGATAATTTAAGTGTTCTCGTATATGCCCTTGCAGAGAGTCCGAGCTTCTGCATTGCGTTTTCAAGGAGTGACTGAGCATCTGATTTGAGTTTGCAGTATTTTTTGATATGCCTTGTCTTCATCTGGCCGTTTGAATAGACCTTATCGCTTTTAAATCTTTCCAGCTGGGCATCCCTTGCTTTTATAACCCGCTCTCTTATTGATGCTGATTTTTCTCCTGAATATTCTGT
>JAHILQ010000155.1 GCA_018896985.1 Nitrospinota bacterium | reverse complement strand
CGCTGCCTGCCGTGATGTTTATCAAACCTGATGTTGCTTCTGCGGTATCGCCATAATAGGCTTCGGCATCGGAATATACCTGCGAATTGATTAAACTTATACTGCCGCCTGCATCTAATGTGGTGTTGCCTGATGTGGCTGTATTGGTTGTAGTATCGTAAGGGTAGGCTTCGGCATAGGAGTAAACTTGAGAACTATTTAAATCAATACTGCCATCTGCAGTTAATGTTACATTGCCTGCTGTGGCTGTATTGGTCGTAGCATCATCATCATAATAAGCTTCAGCATAAGCGTAAGAATAAACTTGAGAATTATCTAAGGTTATATCCCCAGTTGTTGCTGTTAAGTTAACTAAGCCTGATGTGGCTGCTGTATTGTCTCCCCAGTAGGCTTCGGCATAAGAGTAAACTTGAGAACTATTTAAATCAATACTGCCATCTGCAGTTAATGTTACATTGCCTGCTGTGGCTGTATTGGTTGTTGCATCTTCGGCATAAGCATAGGAGTAAACATAAGAGTTGTCTAATGTTATGTCGCCGCTGCCTGCCGTGATGTTTATCAAACCTGATGTTGCTTCTGCATCAGCGCCATAATATGCATAAGCCTCAGAGTAAATGCCAGAGTTGCCCAAACTTATACTGCCGCCTGCATCCAATGTAATATTCCCTGCTGTGGCTGTATTGGTCGTAGCGTCGGAAGCATAAGCATATGAGTAAACATCAGAATCAGCTAAGCTTATACTGCCGCCTGCATCTAATGTTATGCTACCGGATACGGCAGTGGCATCCACGCCTTCCGCATTTGCATAGGAATAGACGTGGCTGTTTACCGTCATATCTCCAGTCGTAGTAATGATAACAGAGCCGCTGTTGTTGTTTTGGACCGAATAGCCGAGCCCGTTAATATCGTTCAGGTTGAGAGCGGTAGTGTTATTGTCTATTTCAATATTGCCGCTTGTGTAGTTAGTCGCCTGGAGATTGGATACCTGTGTATCAAGATCAACGCCGTTGGCTGTGGTTATCACAAGCTCATTAGCTGTAATGTTGTTCGCCGAGTTGTTGCCGTCTATGATTGCCCCGTTGGGAGCGTTCAGGGTTACCATGCTTTCGGCGCCGCTGATCTCGGCATTGCTATAAATATTTCCGTCTGCATTAAGTGTTAAAGCGGCAGTTGTAGTCCATGAAACAGCATCATTTACAAAGATGTCGCCATTGCCTGCGCCTTCTGCGGATGTCTGAATGGTGATATCGGTGCTGGCAAGACTGGTAGATAGTTGGCTGCCGGTAATATCACCGCCGCTTGATGCTATGGTATAGTCAGTAGGGTCTATAAGCCATGTGCCTGTCTTGCCGTAAGGCGCATAGGTGGTGATGATTGCGCCATCTTCCACCTTCACCTTTGCCGCCGATGTTTCAATAAACCCGCCATCTCCGCCATTTGGGGCAGAGGCGTCAAGTGTGCCGCCGACCCTGACTGTGTTATTTTCCATGCCGCCAAGAAGTTTTATTACTCCGTTTTTGTTCTTAACTGTCTTTGCCTCTATAACCCCTTCGTTGTTAATGACTGTTTTAAAGAGGTCTCCCGCGACCTTTGCTGAGAGTATTATCTCTCCGCCATTGGCTGTTATCGTGCCTTCGTTGGTAATGCCTGCCGCACTTTCGAGCGCTGCTTTATCTATGGTGAATCCTATTAAGTCATTGCCTGCAAAATTAAGCGTTACTTCATCCCCTGATGCAAGATGTGTCTTGCCAAGATTTGTTGTTATAGTCCCTTCATTGGTTATTGAGGGTGAGATGAGGACAACATACCCGCCGTCTGCTGTTTGTATATTCCCCTGATTTGTTATGGATGAAAGGGATGCCGCATTATTGATAAATTTGTAATTCCCTGCCATGAAGTCTTCATTGCCAATATTCAGCGTTGAACCTACGAAACTCCCTACATTGATGCTCGCTCCGCTGCCTATCAACAGTCCGTTGGGATTTATCACCCACACCTGTCCGTTGGCTGAAAGCTGTCCATAAATAAGGGAAGGGTCTGCTCCGACCACTCTGTTTAAGGAAATAGAACCGCTGTTTGGCTGGGAGTACTGGACTTTTTCACTTGCCCCTATTGAGTAGCCCTGCCAGTTGATTATGGACTTGTCTGTTGTCTGGGTTATGTGCATGGTCGCTGCATCGGGCTGTGTGATTGTGGAACTGCCTGCTGCGACATTCCCATCCTGCGGCAATGCCCAGACCGTGGCGCTGAACAGCATAGAGGCTATCTGCAGCATTACAAATGCCCCTAACCAGAGCCTGTTTCTTTTGTTTGCAACGTTAAACATATAAAATCCTCCTGTTTGACTTAAATATGTCTATACTCATTGGTAATTTCATCTGCTTATTTCTTTTTTCCTTTTTGGGTCTTTGTCTTGTTGAGCCTCTCTATCACTTCTTTTGTTATGTCCGCATCAGGGGCAACATAGGCCAAATCCACAGCGCTTTTAAAGATTACTGCATATCCCCTGCTTGCCGCGAGTTCCGACAGTATCGGCGCCACTTTTTCAAGTATCTGCCGGACGAGTTCTCTGTCCTTCTTTGCAAGCTCTTCCTTCATATCGGCTGCAAAACGCTCGTACTCCTTGTTTTTATGCTGAAGCCTCTCTATGACGGAGGCGATTGCCTTTTCGTTCACCGGGTCTTTCTTTCTCTCTTTTTGCAGTTCCGCATTCAGCGCTTCCAGCTCTTTTATCTTTTCTTTTATTTCACCATCCATTCCCACTCTTGTCTTATTGAACTCTTCTTTTGCCTGTTTCCCCATATCGGATTCCGCTATAATTGCCTGCAGGTTTATGTAGGCTATTTTATCCGTAGCGTGTGCAGCGGCAGGTGAATAAATCCCTGCCAGTAAAATTAGAAGCAATGTCATCACTGTTTTCATTTTGTAATCTTAATCTCCTTTTCCATTTTTCGTATTGTCAACGCTCAAAAGCTTACCGTTGCCTGCACATAGGTTTCGGATTTCCCCGAGTTGAATTTGCCGTCTGTCTTAGGCACTGCCCAGTCAAACCTCATTGAAAACCTCTTGCCTTCATAAAGCCTTATGCCAGCGCCTATGGATGTCAGGTAGTCGTCTTTGTTTTCTCCGGGCTGGACATTGTTTCTGTAAACCCCTCCGTGGTCAGCAAAGAGGACTAACTTTATTGTCTCTCCTACCTTGCGGTTAAATATCTTTTTTTCAGGAAATAATGGCGACATATGAAGTTCCGCGCTTAACACATAGCCGCTGTCTCCGCTGTAAAGAGAAGGTTTGAAACCCCTTACCGTCCCCATGCCTCCGATGCTGAACTGCTCTGCTGAAAAGAGTTCATCCCCTGAAGCCTGTCCTGATGCCCTGAGTATGAGATGATTGTAATCACTAATCCTTTGCAGACGGATAAGGTCAAGGGTGTATTTGCTGAATCCGCCGTCCGCCCCGAGCCTGCTTGTGCCTTCCTCATTTCTGCCTGCCCCTCCCAGTATGTCAGGTATGCCCTGATAATATGTAAGGTTTATGATGTTTCTTCCCCAGAGTTTGTCTATGAAGTCATAATTTATCCCAATGTTTACTGCCCTTATGTCGTCTTTGCTGTTTAAACTGTCCAGCATGTAGTCATAGACGTCTTTGTAGTCAAAGCCTGCCTTGATGGTAAGGGTTTTATCCTTTTGTTTTATCAGTGGATGAGTAAGATATATGCCTGCTACGTGCGCCTTGCCTTCAATCTGGAGGGGGGCAAGATTTTCTCCTGCCTCATATATGCTGTTTGCGCCGTAAAATCCCAACTTTGTGCCGTTGCGGTCAACAGGGAAGATATATTCGATTCTGCCGTAAGAGAGTTTGTTCAGGTCTATCTCGTCAAGCCCTGTTACGCCCCTTAACATGAGGAGGTCTCCATCTGTGACAAGGCTGCCTGTATCAAACCATATTGATGCCCTGTGTTTGCTGATGGTGTCTAAGCCGAAGTCGTCATAACTTAAACTTAAGGATATGTATCGTTTATCTTTTGCTTGTGCAAGGATGTCCGCTGTGCCGGGCTCTTTGCCTGCCTTTAAGGACGTCTTTACATTAAGGGACGGGTATTCGTTGAGGATGAGAAGCGCCCTTTCAAGTGTATCTTCTTTGAGTGATGGGTCTTTTCTTGCCCTTTCAATGTGTTTTTGTATGAATTCGCTGCTGTAGTGTTTGTTGCCTGAGACTTTAATATCTCCTATCTTGCCTTCTATTATTCTGATTCTTACTATTTCCTTTCCTATATCCTGTGCAGGGATGAATGCATAGGCTATTATGTATCCCTTCTTACGGTATTCATTTGTGATTGCCTTTGCTATATTGCTGATTTCAGAAAGGGTAAGTTCTTTGTTTTCATAGGGTGCAGTTATTGATTTGATGGTTTCTTCGCTGAGAAGCGTTGCGCCCTGCACTGTGAATTGTTTGACGAATATTTTTTCTCCGCCTTTAACCTTAACTTCAGGCCTTTTCTCTTTTTCTATGACAGGCGGTTCAGAAGGTTTTTCAGGCGGGATGAGTTCTTTTTTTTCAAGTTGCTGCAATACCTCGCCGCTCTTTTCCTGAGCGTGGACAGAGAAACAAAAGGCGCTGCAGATTGAGAAAAATATTGAGAAAAACAATACAACAATCAAGCCCCTAAACCGTTTCATATAAGCTATCCCCCTAATGATTAACAGCGGAAAACTTTAACCTGAACAGAAAGAAGATTTTAGCATTTGTAAAATACAAAAGTCAACCAAAATTGAGAAATTAAAAAAATAAATTAATCTGAACCGGAACTGTTGAGAGGCAGAAATTTCTTACGAAAGGAATTCTATGAGCTTTGCGAGAGTCTTTTTCATGTCTTCTCTGCTGACAACCATATCTATTAACCCGTGCTCAAGAAGGAACTCTGCTCTCTGAAAATTATCAGGGAGCTGTTGTTTCATTGTCTGCTCTATGACGCGTGGGCCTGCAAACCCTATTAGGCTTCTCGGTTCAGCGATTATTACGTCTCCGATTGTGGCAAAACTTGCAGCAACGCCGCCGAATGTCGGGTCAGCAAGGACAGAAATATACGGGATACCGTTATCCTTGAGCCTTCCTATTGCTGCAGAAACCTTTGCCATCTGCATAAGGGAGAATATTCCTTCCTGCATCCTTGCACCGCCTGACGATGCAATGCTTATTAACGTGACTCTTTTTTCAAGAGCTGTTTCTGCAGCCCTTGAAATCTTTTCTCCGACAACAGAACCCATGCTTCCGCCCATGAACGAAAAATCCATCACAGTAAGGATGACAGGGAAACTGTTTATCACTGCCTCACCTGAGATAACAGCTTCAGAGAGACCGCTCTTGGTCCGGTTTGCCTGTATCCTTTCAGGATAAGAAAGAGAGTCTTTAAAGTTCAGCGGATCTCCTGAACACATATCTGCGTCAAACTCTACGAAACTTCCTGCATCCGCAAGAAGCTCAATTCTTTCTTTAGCGCTTATCCTGAAATGGTAATCACACTTCGGACAGACTTTAAGATTCTTGTCTATCTCTTTTTTGTAAACAATCTCTTTGCAGTTATCGCACTTTACCCAGAGGCCTTCAGGGATCTTTACCTTTTTCTGCAGTTTTGGTTCTTTTAACTTTTTAAACCACATCAGATATTTATAACCTCGCCGTCTTTAAGCAGTCTGATATTGGGAATCCCGAGTTTTTCAATCTCAGACCTTATGGTTTTGAGATGCTGCGGCTTGGGATGCGTTATCAGTATTTTGTCAGGAAGTATGTTTATTTTGTCCAGCTCTTTTTTGAGCAGCTTCGGGGTGAGATGCCCTGTCGCAATGGCCATAGCCTCCATTTTGTTTGGAAAAGAAACTTCTATTATGGCGCGGTGTATCTTTATCCTGCCTGCTTCCTTCCAGATAGCATGTGTGGGCCCTGTATCGCCTGTATAAAGGAGTCTTTTACCTCTTCTGTCCTCAATTATATACCCGGTTGCAGAAACCGAATGGTTGACTCTGTATGCAGTAATTTTATAGCCGTTAATTTCGATCTGCCTGCCATGCTTCACCTCTAAAAACCTGATCACAGCCTTTTCAGCATTTGGTATCATTGTGAAATCAGGCCATATCTTATTATTTAAGAGATTGTTTTTCAGCGACTTCAAAACCGGCGCAATCCCTATCACTGTAACGTTGTGCCTCTTGTTTTTTATAATTATGTTATCTGCAAGGAAAGGGATTCCTCTTATATGGTCAAGATGAGCGTGTGAAACTACAATACGCCGTATCTTCCACTGGGCATCCTCAGAGAGGTAAGCTCCGATTGTTCCGGCATCAAGCAATATTTTCCCGTCAATCAAGAAACCCGGAAGATTAAACCCCGGAAATTCTGCTCCTGAACATCCGAGAACTTCTACTTTCATAGCACAATCTCCATTTCTTTTTCGCCTCTG
>JAHILQ010000154.1 GCA_018896985.1 Nitrospinota bacterium | reverse complement strand
GGACACAGGTGAGGAGATCCCGCGAATTGTAAAGACATTTGTATCTGGCAGGGAGGTATTTTCCGCATGTTGAAAATAGGCGTAAAGATTGATGAAGTGAGGATTGATGGGGATCTGAAAAAACTGGCAAGTGATTTAACACACTATAAAAAGATCAACATAAGCGCCACCGAGATACCTGTTCACGGCCTTGATGCCATTAAATACGGAAGGCTTGATAAAGGACGGGTAAGGATAATTAAGGCATAATTAATGAAATTCTCAAAGACCTTGACTTCACATACAGCGTCCATGCGCCAAATCCTTTAAATCTGATGGACAGGGAGAATCCTGAACTCCATATATCGGTTCTGAAGGCGACTTTAGAGTTTGCTTTAGAGGTAGGTTCAAAAATTGTTGTTTATCATCCTGGGCGGTATATGCCTGAAGAAGCCTTTCCTGTCAATGGCAAGGTGGATATTCCGGATGATGAGAAGATGAGGCTCCTTGAGCTTGAGGCGTCGATAATCCGGAACATCTCCTCAGAGTTTCCCGAAAGCGCCATTTGCATGGAAAACGCAAGACCCTATCTCTTTCACTCGCCGTACTGTTATGCAGAGCGAATAGATTTGCTGAAAGAGCAAGTATTGAGGATTAACAGGAACAATGTGAAGATAAACCTTGATTTAGGCCACCTTTACATGGCATCAAAGTTTTATAATTTCGACCCTGCATCAGCAGTGAGTGAAATAAAGGATTTAATTGGCCATACCCACATCCACGACAACTTCGGCCATGCAGTCTACTATAGCGAAAAGCAGCAGACCCACCAGATACCGTTTGGCAAAGGCGACTCGCACATGCCTGTGGGATGGGGAGAGATACCCATAAAAGAATTACTCTCGTCATTTGTTGCCTCTTACGAGGGGATGTTTATGATGGAGTTGAGAAGCAGGTATTTTGAGCATATCGGAGAATCAAAAGAGAATCTTGAAGGACTCCTCTGGGATTTAACCTAACCTTAACCTTCCCTTAATAATCCTGTAACAATCCCCTGTTACAATAAACACAGTTAAAAGATATAATTTAAAAGGAGGACAAAAAATGTTTAAGAAAGTTGTTTTGGGCTTGATTGCCCTAATGGTTATGGCAGTGGCATTTACAATGTCTGCAATGGCAGCGGATAAACTTATAAAGATAGACGGCTCAAGCACGGTCTATCCTATTACAGAAGCGGTTGCCGAGGAGTTTCAGAAGGCAAAGAAGGGTGCTATTAAGGTAACAGTGGGTATCTCTGGTACCGGCGGAGGTTTCAAAAAGTTTTGCAGGGGCGAAACAGACATGGCCAATGCATCAAGGCCCATACTCAAAAAAGAGATGGATGTATGCAAAGAGCAGGGCATTGAATATATTGAGTTGCCTGTAGCATATGATGGGCTTGCTGTTATGGTAAATCCGAAAAATACATGGGTAAAGTCAATGACTGTTGCAGAACTGAAAACCATTTGGGAGCCTGCTGCTGGGGGCAAGATCACAAAATGGAATCATGTGAAAGCCGAATGGCCTGACGCCCCTTTAAAGCTTTACGGAGCGGGCGCTGACTCAGGGACATTTGACTATTTTACAGAGGCTATCGTAGGCAAGGCAAAATCCTCAAGGGGTGACTTTACAGCCAGCGAAGATGACAATATTCTCGTTCAGGGAATAGCAGGCGACAAAAATGCCCTTGGATTTTTCGGTCTTGCATATTATGAGGAGAACAAGAATAAATTAAAACTTGTCCCCGTAATCAACCCCAAGACCGGCAAAGAGGTGCTTCCAACAGAGCAGACCGTTATGGACGGCACATACCAGCCCCTTTCGAGGCCGTTGTTTGTCTATGTAAGCAAAAAGGCGGCAGAAAAGCCAGAGGTCAAAGAGTTCGTGGAGTACTTCCTGAAGAATGCAGCAAAACTGGTAAAGGATGCGAAATATATCCCGCTTCCTGCAAAGGCGTATAAGCTTGCAGAAGAAAGGTTTGCTAAGAAAAAGATAGGAACTATGTTTGAAGGACATGCAGAGGTAGGCGTCAAGATAGAAGACCTGCTTAAGAGAGAAGAAAAAGGTTTTTAACAGAACTGTAATATCTCTGTAACATCCCTGTAACATCCCTGTAACAAAAAAACGGGATAATAATTTTCAGGATATTCTTCGGATGAAGAGAAAGCTGACAAGAAAAATCAAAGAAGGCGCAATAGAAACAATTCTGTTTCTAAGCGCGCTCTCATCCGTATTCATTACTATCAGCATTGTAGTTGTTCTGTCTTATGAGTCATTCGGTTTTTTTAAAGAGGTGCCATTAATAGAATTTCTTACCGGAAGAGAGTGGACCCCATTGTTTGCAGAGCCAAAGTTCGGTATTCTTCCGTTGATTTCAGGAACACTTTTGATTACATCCATAGCGCTCATAGTTGCGCTGCCATTAGGATTGACTGCCGCTGTCTATCTAAGCGAATATGCGCCGCACAGGTTAAAGGAGATCATAAAACCGATTCTTGAACTTCTGGCAGCAGTGCCCACAGTAGTATACGGCTATTTTGCCTTGCTCTTCTTAACCCCGATACTTCAGAAATTTATACCTGACCTTTCAGGATTCAATGCGCTTAGTCCCGGAATAATCATGGGGATAATGATAATCCCTTATGTAAGTTCTGTCAGTGAGGACGCAATGAGGGCAGTGCCGATGCATATCAGAGAAGGTTCTTATGCAATGGGCGCAACGAAACTTCAAACCGCATTTAAGGTTGTTATCCCCTCAGCGTTTTCAGGCATAGCAGCTGCATTTATCATCGGAATCTCAAGGGCTATCGGTGAAACAATGGTTGTTGCAATAGCAGCAGGAGGTATGCCTAACCTCACAGCAAACCCTCTGGAGCCTGTCCAGACCCTGACTGCTTACATTGTTGCGGTAAGCCTTGGGGATGTTCCGCATGGCACTATCGAATATAAAACCATATTCGCTGCCGGCATGACACTTTTTCTGATGACACTCGTATTTAACATTATAGGTTTCTGGTTAAGAAAAAGGATAAGGGAAGCGTATTAAAGGCAGTAATGCGTGATGCGTAATGCGTAATGCGTAAATAGGGAATAGGGAATAGTGATGGAAGATATTAAAAAAAGAATAAGAATTACCAAGTTCTTGGATTACATCTTTGCGATTGTGGGACTTTTATCCACCCTCGTAGGGCTTGCCCTTCTTTTTACCCTTATGACTGATTTATTTATGGACGGATTTCCGAGGTTGGGCTATAAATTTTTTGCATCATTTCCCTCAAGGTTTCCTGATGAGGCAGGAATACTGTCTGCATGGGTGGGAAGCTTCCTTGTCCTGCTTGTGACAGCATCCGCAGCAATCCCCATTGGAGTTGCTGCAGGAATTTATCTTGAGGAATATGCAGGGAAAAACTGGCTTACAAACATTATTGAAATCAATATCGCAAATCTTGCAGGGGTGCCTTCAATAGTTTATGGACTTCTCGCGTTAGTGGTATTTGTTTATTTTTTTAAATTCGGCGAGAGCATTCTGACAGGCGGGCTTGCGCTTGCGCTTTTGATTCTTCCAATGGTCATCATGGCGACAAGGGAGGCCATAAGGGCAATCCCTAACTCAATAAGAGAGGCATCTTACGCACTCGGCGCCACGAAATGGCAGACTGTGCAGTTCCATATTATTCCATATTCAACAGGCGGAATCCTGACCGGGATTATAATCGGGCTTTCAAGGGCAATAGGCGAGACCGCCCCTATAATTACTGTGGGAGCGCTTACATTCATAGCCTTTCTTCCATCGTCTCCATTTTCTTCAGAATTCCCTTTCATATCATTCAAATGGCTGTTTGACCCGTTTACCGTAATGCCGATACAGATGTTTAACTGGGTATCAAGGCCGCAGCATGAATTCCAGTTAAATGCAGCGGCTGCAGGAATAGTATTGATGATGATGACATTGCTCATGAATGGGTTTGCAATATATATAAGATACCGGTTCAGGAAAAAGATAAAATGGTAAAAGAATTAAAGGCTGAGGTTAAAAAACTTAATTTCTACTACGGCCGTGTCCAAGCCCTGAAGGAGATTAACCTGCCGATAGAGCGCAGAAAAGTTTCCGCGCTTATAGGGCCATCAGGCTGTGGGAAAACGACATTTCTCAGATGTTTTAACCGCATGCACGACCTCTATCCGCATAACAGGTATGAGGGCGAAATAATACTTCATCCTGACAATGTTAATATCATCTCACCTCAGATGGATCCTATAGAGGTCAGGATGCAGATAAGCATGGTCTTCCAGAAACCTAATCCCTTCCCAAAATCAATATATGAAAATGTCGCCTACGGGCTGAGGGTGAGAGGTGTCAGTAAGAGAGAGGTGCTGGATGAAAAGGTGGAGAAATCACTGAGAGGGGCTGTGCTCTGGGATGAGGTAAAAGACAGGCTTAACCATCTTGCATTTGACCTTTCCGGGGGCCAGCAGCAGAGGCTCTGCATAGCGAGGGCGCTCGCAACAAATCCGAGGATACTGCTTTTTGATGAGCCTACATCAGCCCTTGACCCCACGGCAACTTTAAAGATAGAAGAACTTATTGTAGAATTAAAGAACGAAGTAACAATAATAATCGTTACCCATAACATGCAGCAGGCAGCGAGGGTTTCTGATTACACGGCATTCATGTATCTTGGCGAGATTGTAGAGTATGATAAGACTGACAGGATATTTACCGCGCCTTCAAATAAGCTTACAGAGGAATATATCACAGGAAGATTTGGATGAAGTTATTCAACAACTACACCCCTCACCCTTGCCCTCTCCCGCAAGGGGAGAGGGGACTCTTGGGGTTTACTATCTTGAAGGGAGAATTTCCCTATTCCTCCCCTCCCTTGATGGGAGGGGACAAAGGGGAGGGTGAATAAGGAGGGTGTATGTCGACTGTATTTGAAAGAGAATTAGAGGACTTAAAGGGAAAAGTTTTAAAACTCGGTTCAATGGTAGAAAAGGCAATAAGCGACTCGATAAAATCACTTGTTGAAAGGAATTCTAAGCTCGCAGCGGATGTTATAGACAAAGACCCTCAGGTGAATACACTTGAAGTGGAGATAGATGAGGAATGCATAAGACTGATTGCTCTGAGACAGCCGCGTGCAGGCGACCTGCGACTTATAACCACCGCGATGAAGATTACAACTGACCTTGAAAGGATAGGTGATTTTGCTGTTAATATCTCTGAGAGGGCTTTAGAACTAAATGAAGAACCGCAGTTGAAGCCGTATATTGATATTCCGCGTATGGCTGAAATAGCCCAGGGTATGGTAAGGGATGCATTGGACGCATTCGTAAAGAGGGATTCAGCGCTGGCGAGGGATGTGCTTACACGCGATGACATGGTTGACAATCTCAACTATCAGGTCTTCAACGAACTCCTCTTCTTCATGATACAGGACCCAAGAAACGTATCTCGCGCTGTCAAGCTAACATACATATCAAAATATCTTGAGCGTATTGCAGACCATGCAACAAACATCGCAGAGATGGTCGTTTATCTTGTTGAGGGAAAGATAATAAGGCACATGGCAGTGCCTGAAAAACAGTGAACAGTGAATAGTGACAGTGACAGTCTCTTACAGTGTCAGTTTTTAGTGTCTGTGTCAGTGACAAATTTTACTGACACTAACCACTGTCACTGAGTACTGATAACTGACACTTACAACTATCAGCTACTATGGGAATACTTGACGAAAATAAACACCTTGAAGATTTAGACAAGAAATATCTCTGGCATCCGTTCACGCAGATGAAGGACTGGCTTGATGAAAAGCCAGTTATAATCGCTGAAGGGAGAGACTGCTTCATAAAAGACATCTGCGGCAGGTGGTATCTGGACGCTGTATCATCAATATGGGTAAACATTCACGG
>JAHILQ010000153.1 GCA_018896985.1 Nitrospinota bacterium | reverse complement strand
GATGACTGCGGTTAAGGTAGGCCAGCGTGTAAAGAAGGGAGATGTCGTATCCTATGTCGGCTCGACAGGAAATACAACAGGGCCGCATCTTCATTACGAAGTATGGAAAAACGGCAGTCCTGTTAATCCTAAATCTTTTATAGAAGGGAGGAATTAGCAGATGTTTTCAATGTTTTCAAAAAACACAGAAAAGCTTGAATCATTTATCGGCATCAACAGTAATTTCAAAGGCGACATAAAAACGCAGGGGACACTGCGCGTTGACGGCACAGTTGAAGGCAATATTGAAACTGACTGGCTTATACTCGGAGAGACATCGCATCTTAAGGGCAATGCTGTCTCAAAAGGCATTATTGTCGGAGGCAGGGTTGACGGCAATCTAAACGCCAGAGAAATTATAGAGATTAAGACTAAAGGACAGGTTACAGGCGAGCTTACAACAAGCAAACTCAGCATTGCAGAAGGCGCAATGTTTGACGGCAGTTCTTCAATGATCAGGGAAGAATCAAACGTGATTGAACTGCAGGCAAAGGAAAAGGCGTCTTAGGGATTTCATTTTTCAGGGCTGTTATTCGGGATACCATCTTCTTACAACGAATTTATCTCCCTTGCCATCGCCCTTATAATCATTGGCAGGCTGCATTATTTCGCTGACAGCCCTGACTGCGCTTAGAAGATTTTTGACATGCACCCCTCGTGAAATAGCGCTCTCAATCACTTCTCTGCTGTTAAGGACTATTAACACGTGCCTTTTATAAACAATAATATCAAGGGGCTTGAGCTTCTTTGCTATTTCATCAGGAGACAGTCCTTTTACATCAACAGAAATCCCGAAAGAAAAGAGGGAATCTGTATTGCGCGGTGTATAGCCTCCGGTTGCCTCGTAAAGGAGCCCTGAACAATCAACGCCTTTCAATGTCCACATCTTCAATGCGTCATTGGGCAATGTTCCTGACGGTTTATAAAACTCAAGCATCTCAGGAATTCCCTTTGAATAGTTGCCTCCCCACACATATATAGCGCCATCAGCAGCAATCAATTTTTTAATTATCGTATCTTTGTCAGGCAGTTTCCTCCGGCGTTCCTGCGGTTTTTCAAATCTCTTCTCAACAAAGCGGCTGTCTATATAATAACCTCCTGCCGCATGATACGGGTAATCTTTTGTGGTTACCCTGAGTATTTCACGGCTGCCCTTCCTGATTCTCTCTTCTATAACAAATACTGTATGCGGCAGGGCAATAAATTCAACCTCTTCTATTAGATTTTTTGAGGTGAGCTTTAATGTCCTTTTGTCACTGCCTCCGAATACAGAATTGAAATCAGGCGTGTTCAAAACAGGAGTCGGCAGAACAGCAACAGCATATCGAGCCTCTTTTGTCTGAGCGCCGGGGCTATTAGAATCCTGTTTCCAGCACGAAATTATAGATAGACTTAATACAACTATAACAAAAACCCTTGTCATCCCTACGCCTCCTGTCATTCCAGCTTGTCTGGAATCACTCCTTGTTTTTCAGAAGGATTGCCGACAAGCGGCAATGACAGACGAGGGACATTCGCTCGCAATGACACCTCTTTAGCAGTCTCAAGTTTCAGTCTGTAACCTTTTTCAGCCACTTCAGATAATCCTCCGACCCTTCAACAATCGGCACTGCAATAATCTCAGGCACAGTGTAACTGTGCATTTCCTTGACTTTCTGTGAAAGGCTGTGAAAAAGTTTCTTTTGAGTCTTAACAATCATCAGGACTTCTGATTCATCCTCTACCTTGCCCTGCCAGCTATATATTGACCTTAAATTCCTTACTATATTTACACAGGCCGCAAGCCTTCCTTCAACAAGCGCCCTTGCGATATTCGCTGCCTCATCCTCGCCTGATGTCGTGATAAAGACTACTATGTTTTCCATGAATTCCCCCCTTCATGATCGGGGACAGTCCCGAATCTACGGCTCGCCCGCCTCATGCGGACAAGCCCGTAATTCTGGGACAGTCCCTACGCTACTTAACTATAACATCTTAAGACCCAATGCTTCCAATAGTTAACACCTTTGAACAAAAAAATCAAATTCGTTATAATAGCGCAGATGAGAATAAAAGCTCTTGACCTTTTGTCAAATGCAGCAGTTTATGATAAAATCTGAACATAATGAAAGTTAAGAGTTCAGAGTTAAAAGTTAAAAGTTGCCTGAAAAAACTTGTCACTTGTCACTTGTTACTTGTCACTGGCAAAAGAGGTTTTACACTGATAGAACTGGTAATGATTATTGTGCTTCTTGGAATACTCGCCGCTGTTGCAATTCCAAGATTTTACGATATTGGCGCTGATGCAAAACAAAATGTAACAACGCACCGGCTGGAAGAGCTTAGAAAAGCTATTGTAGGCAATCCCGATGCAGTTGGTTCAGGCACATATTCGGCAAGGGGTTTTAGAGGGGATGTCGGTAGTTTTCCTGCCGCCCTGAACGATCTGGTAGATCAGGGGGGTTACCCCGCTTGGAACCGTTATACCAAGACAGGCTGGAACGGGCCTTATGTAAGCGCATCAGGCGGTGAGTATCTTTTGGATGCGTGGGGACGTGCTTTTGTCTATGACGCTGGCAGCAACCCGCCAACCATAACCAGTTATGGAGCTAATGGCGTCTCCGGAGGAGGAGACGACATAGTGGTAGAGTTGAGGTATTAGATGAACTCAGCAAAAAACTTTAACAGCAAGATTAAGACAACACGGATATTTGGAATGAGGAACGGGTTTACTCTCATAGAACTTGTAATAGTGATGGTCCTGATAGGTATCCTTGCCGCCGGTGCGGTTCTGATGTTTGGGAATGTGGTTACGCAGCAGAGGTTCGATGAAACAGTAAAGGAGATGAATAACCTCAAGATGGCAATGTTGGGTAACCCTGAGATGACTCAGAGTGGAGCCAGAAGTAGCTTTGGCTTTGTGGGTGATATAGGGGCGCTGCCTTCCACATTGACACCCCTGGTTGAAAAGGGGGCGCTGCCATCACGGGTAACGACATTTACCTATGATCCCAGTGTAGGGGTAGAAACGGGAACAGGTGCAGGGTGGCTGGGACCGTATATAGATGATAAAAAGGACGAGAGTGGCAACTACCTTGCCCTGATGGATGGATGGGGCACTGCTTATACATATAACAATGCTACCGGCCAGATAACCAGCTATGGCCCTGATGGGGTGTCAGGTGGTGGTGATGATATAACAATACCAGAGACATCTATCGCAGGCCTCATTACTGGCGGTGTTACAGGTACAATAAGGGGGAATCAGGGTAATGCCGTTGAGGGCGTTACAGTAACGATATACTATCCAAATGGGTCCGGGATGCATACAACTCAAACAACTACAACAAATTCCAGCGGTGTGTACAATTTTAGCACTGTTCCTATTGGCAGACGCACCGTTAAAGTGGTTAGTGGCAGCGTTATCATGTCAGATACTGTAGTAGTGGATGGCGGTCAGACCCAGACAAAGGACTTTGTCATTGCGGATATGATAGCGCCAGTTGCTCCTACATGGGCGGATGCCGTAGGAAATTGTACAGTCTCAGGGGGTTACCCTATAAAGACAAACCAGATAAATCTTGCATGGACAGCATCAACAAGCCCTGATGTGGCAAGCTACAAGATATACAGAGGGACGACTGCAGGAGGTGGAGTATTATACCGAAGCGGCGTTACAGGAACGACATACACTGATACTGCTGCAACTAATACAACCTATTATTACAGAATAAGTGCAGTTGATACAGCAGGGAATGAGAGTTCTCTTGCAGCAGAGATAGGGCCTATAGTAGCCGGACCTATTTATAAAACGGCAAATGCAACTTGGAGTGGCAAAAAGAAAATTAGGTTCTCAACAACAAATTCAGGGATTTCCAATATAGCCATGACCAAAGCAGTTTACCAGATGATTGTTACATGGAGTGGTGGGGCAAGCACGACGATTAAAGAGGTGAAGGTTGGAGGAACAACAGTATATGAAGTAGAATGCGCAGGGGCAGCTAATGGAGCGGCATTCATCATAAATAAAGCCTCTTATACTTATAACTGCGCAGACAGTCGGAATGTAGAGGTAGAATTCTGTGAAGACAACAATACTGCTACACCTGTAGCTGTTCAGCTTGGTGGCGCCGCGGCGCCTTTTGATGGAGAATTAAATTGTACGGGAGGTCCAGAATGTCAGTAATTATTAAAATACATACAGAAACCACTCACTTAAGAAAACGGGACAGCATCCATGATAAGTAATATCAAGTGGAATATCTGGGCAACCCCCATATTTTATGAGCATATACTTTTGCACCGGTGGCGCCCAGCCAACATATGTATCGGTTCAGTTTAATACCGCAGACGGCAGTTTTTCACTTTATTGATACCTTTTTAGGCGCTTTCGGCTTTTGTGTAGGTGTCATTCTGGCTTGTCCAGAATCGTTCCTTGTTTTTCAGAAGGATTGCCGACAAGCGGCAATGACAGGAAAAATGGGCGATTCTTTCCAGTGTCATATCCGACGTGTACCTACAGGGAATCCTGTAGAACCCTTTATCCTGCATTGATAAATCTGCCGTTTTTCATGAGTGTTGTCCTGATACCATTTTTACAAGTAAGTATCACAGTGGGCCTGAAGAACACAAAGTCCTGATGAAACGGCGTGCTGACATTTCCTCCGAATGAACTATTGTCACCGAGCGCAATATGAATCGTGCCGAGGATTTTTTCTGATTCAAGAATATTGTCAGGCCTTTTCGCCATATCATTGGTGCCTATGCCGAGTTCCGCTATATTTGCATTTTCTATTCGCTCTGAAAGTTTCCCTCTCAGATAACCGGCATATTCCTCATCCCCTGACACCTCTTTAACAAATCCGTTTTTTACTGTTAATGTCACAGGTGATTTCAATTGCATCGTAGGCGCAAACTCAAGGACAAGCCTTCCGTTTGCCGTGCCTTCCAATGGCGCCAGATATACCTCTCCTGCCGGAAGATTTCCAAATGCTCCCGGAGCTGTGAGAATGCCTGTGTCTGATTCTGCCTTCCTGCCTTTTTTTGAAAATGAGATAGAGGTGCCATTAGGTGTCTTTATCTCTACAGCCTCAGCTTTATTTACAATTCTCGCAATGCCCCTTGTCCTTCTGTCAATCAGTCTCCAGTTTACATTCATTGCGCCCTCAAGCATAGCCGCATCAAACAAAGGCATGCTCGCATACCGTGTTTTGCATATCCTTGTCAGGAGGTCCCTGAACCTTGTATGGCTTGTAGAATAATTTGAAAGCGCGATGACAGCATTCACAGCATACTTTTTATTGCGGGTTATAATCTCTTCTGCCCTTCTCATATCCGAATCATCAGCCTTTTTCTTTATGAGGGGAGCTAACAGTTTTTGCGCCTTTAGTTCATTGAAGGTCGTTTCGCCGAATGCCATTGCCCAGAGTTCATGTGGAGGCTCTGCGCCGTGGCTGCCTGTGGCAGGATATTCATGATAAAGAATCTTTTTGCAAAAACTTTTTCCTGTCTCGGCAATAAGAATAGCTATGTCGCGCAGTCTTTCCCTTCTGCATCTGTCTAAATCCTCAATAACCTCTCCCTTGAAAGGCATATCGGTGAATATAAGAACACTCTCTGATTTTTTAACACTGAGGTTAATGCTGAATATATTCCTTAGCGTCTTTGTCGTCAAATTTATTCTCTACGAGCCATCGGCTGCTTTAATCCTCTTTAATCCGCGGGGTTATGAATATGAGGAGTTCTGTTTTATCCTTCTTTTTAAACTCTTTTTTGAACAGCCACCCTAAAATAGGAATCTTGGAAAGCAGAGGAACGCCGCCTTCACTCTCTGCTTCTGTCTCTGTATAGATACCGCCGATTACTATTGTCTCGCCATTTTTAACAATGAGGTTAGTCTGTGTCTCACGGGTATTTCTGGTCGGACTCCCCTGACTAAGGAGGCTGAAATCAAATACATCCCTGGATGTCAAAATCTTCAGAGATATCTGGTCGTCATTTATCACCCTCGGAGTAACTTTTAGCTGCAGCAGAGCTTCCTTTTCCGTATAAGTTACTGCTGCTCCTGCCGTAGTCGGTAATGTAGGGATAAGTATGCCTGTGCCGCTCTTTATATAAGCCTCCTGATTGTCAAGAACCATTACCTTCGGGTTTGACAGTGTCTTTGCATTCCCCTGAGTCTCAAGGGCTGATATCTGGAGGTCAAGTATCACATTTTTTGCCAGAATACCTATGCCTATGGCTCCGCCAGAACCAAGCCCAACTGCAGCCGGGAGATTTACATTCAACGCGCTCCCTCCAAAACCCGCGCCACCGGTTAATGGAGTTGTCCCTGTGGTTCTCGTGTCTGTTCCTGTAGTCTTTGTGGGAAGCGCTCCTACAGTGCCAGCGCCGCCGCCATGTACATAAACATCACCACTGCGATACATAGCGCCCCACTGTATGCCCAATTCCCTGCTTGCATTTGTGCTGACCTCAACAATCTTTGCCTCTATCATAATCTGCTTTGTCTTTACATCCACCTGCTTTAAGAGCTGCGTAACCCTTTCTATTGCAGACGGAATATCCCTTATAACTATCATGTTGCTCTTCAGGTCAGAGGCAATAGAACCCCTCTTGCTTAAGACCTTTGCAATTATGCCTTCAAGGTCTTTAGGGTTAGCGTATTTAACAGTTGCTGTATAGGTCATAAGGTCTTCGTCTTCTCCTGCAGAAATCACTCTCACAACATTCCCTTCCTTTATGTATGCAAATCCCTTGCCCTTTAATATGGAATCAATAGCGTCCCATAGAGGGACATTTCTGAGGCTTACTGTCACCTTGCCTGTAACTTTTTCGTCAATAATTATGTTTATTCTGTGTTCCTGTCCCAGTGCCCTCAAAACATCGCTCAGTTCAACGTCCCTTAATTCCATATTGATAGGAGCGCCTTTTTCATCAGCGTAAGACAGTGATCCGCCTAAAGGCGGAGTGAATAGCAGGAGAAGCAGCGTAATGCGTAATGCGTAATGCGTAACGAGTTTTGCTTGTAGTTGTATTATCCCAAAACGCATAACGCTTGACGTTTTACGCATTACGGTTTTTCTACTTTGCATCATTTCTTCGCCTCCTTATCCTCTTTTTTATCTTTCTCCTTACCATCATCCATTACATTATCTTTTTTATAGGGCATGTCCTTATCCTTATAGGTATCCATATAGGTATCCATCGTAAACTTCTCTACTCCAAGATAAAACCTTTTGCCGTTTTTTTCAAGTGAGACCCTGTCTTTCGCTATATCCACTATCAGAAAATTATTGACCTTTTCATTCTTTCTGTAAAAGCCGCCGTTTATTATTGCCACAGCCTTTTTCCCGTCAGAAATTATCCCGCTGATCTTCAAATCTGCAGGCACATCTTCTCTGAACGTCTTGCCTTTTAGTTTTGCTGTTTTGTCTTCATAGCGGATAAACGGGTCCCTGCCCCACTTTTCTTTTATCGGTTTGTCCAGAGCGTCAAGTTTTATATCCGAGAGACCTAAGAAGAGGTGAGAGAATGAAAGAAACAGAGAGGGTTCAGACAGAGCATCAAGTTTTATATCCGAGAGACTCTCAGCAGTTACAGATGCAGGATGCATGATGCATGATACAAGATAGAAGACAGATAAAAGTATCAATATACTCCTGATGCTTTTGAATATTGAATGTTTCATTCCTTTTTCCTCAGATACGTCACTGCCTTTAGCAAAGCTATGCCTGAAGGATAAAGCGTAGCGTTTGTCTCAAATTTAAGTTCCTGTATAAGAAATAATTCATGCCGTGTCTCAACGTTCTTAACGAAATCATACAACTCCCTGAACTTTACTCTCAGTTCTATCTTTACCTTTAATTCTATAAATTTGTTTTTATGCTCAAAACCTTCAGGCGCTATGGATACGAAATCAACATTTGCAATAGTCGCCTCACGGCTTATAGCCGCTAACATCCCTGAGAGGTCTTCTGCCTCCGGAAGCTCTATCTTTTCTGCAACAGGTTCTTTTGGGAAAGCGGTCTGTGATGCCAATGCCGCATTTATTGCCTCTATCTCTTTCTTTAAATTCTGAAGCGTCTGCTGTTTATTCTTGATATTTACGGATGAAGGCGAATAAAGCAGCATGTATGGAACAATAACCGCTATTGCTGTAAGCGTTACTACAGCAATAATCTTTTCCCTCTGCGAAAGACTCTTAATCTTACTTCTAATTGTCTTTATGTCCATATCTCTAACTCTTAACTTTTAACTCCTAACTTAATAATTCCCTGTAGCTTGCTGCAGGGTTTCCTTGTGTCATTCCGACTTGTTCGGAATCCTTCCTGCTTGTCAGGAATCGTAAAGAAAGATTCTGGACAAGCCAGAATGACATCTGACAATTGTTCATTTTTTCCAACTCTTTTCATGTCCATCGCATCTTTGCCTTCAGTTCAAAAGAAATATCCTTGGCGCCTTTCTGCGCAAAGACTATTTCAACATCATAGAAATGATGGGACAGCTCAAGCGCAGATATAAGGCTTGCAACTCCGAGCTGTGTTGTTGAGAAGCCTTTTATATTCATGCGTCTTACACCCTTTTCATCCCGAGATTCAATAGATGAAAGCCACACATCCTGCGGCACAACAACTGAGATAGCGCTGAGTGTCTGACTCCATTTTGGAGCCTTCTCCATTGCAATTAATATTTCCTTGTCCACCAACAAAGACGGGGCAACAGTAACAGCAGGGAGGGGCTTTATCTGTTGCTGGAGTTCGATTTTCTGTTTATTCAGCTTGTCCATCTCAGCGCCAAGCTTCTTAGCGTTAATAATATTCAAAAGATAGAGTCCCATAATCACAACTATATAAACTGAAAGCCCTGCAAGCAGATAATAAAACCGGCCTTCCCTCGCATGAGCGCCTGCCTTCACCTCAACCTGCAGAAGATTTAATGTCTCTTTCATGAAGCCCTCTTTGCAAGGCCGATTGCCACAGAGAATCGGGGACCAAGCGGCCTCAGGCTTTCGTCCTTCATAATAAGGTTATCAAACGGGTTTGGAACGCCAACAGGGATATCAATCATTTGAGAAAAATAATCCCGAACAGCATGATTGATCGCAACACCGCCTGTGAGAATAACCTCAGAAAATACCTTCTCTTTAAAAGTTGCCTTGTAATAATCTATTGAAAGGAAAATCTCTCTTAAAAATTGATTCAATACCTCTTTCATTCTCTCAGCAGGGCCATTCATCATGATATCATCAATCTCTCCTTCAGAGAAACCTTCACTTATAAGCTGGTTTTTTATTTGTTCGCCTCCCATATCAACTGTCCTTGTCAGTCGTACGGATTCTGACCTCATTATGTCTATCTCCATGCTTCGTGCGCCTATATCAAGCACTATTATGTTGCCTGCGCCGTGCAATGGAAGCGCCCTTATAAGGCACAAAGGATTTACATCAACTGCCACAACCTTAAGACCAGCTTCCTTAAACGGAGATATATACTGCTGAATATTCTTTCTCTCAGCAGAGGCAAAGGTAACAACAATGCCATCCGCAGCCGGGGCTGCTATATAATCATAGACAGCTTCGCCCTGCAGATAAGGCAGTTGCCGTTTTACCTCCCACTTAACAGCTTCTTTTAATTCGCCCTTTGGCATAGGAGGCAGGTTTATCGTCCTTACAAATGAGAGATGTCCCGGAATATGAACTACCGCATCTTTGCCGTCAATATTTATCTCTTTGAAGAAATTTTTCAGTCTGCTTATCAGGAGAGCTTCATCTTCTCTGTCAGAGAAGGGGATATCCATAAATGCGGCGAGAGAAATTTTTTTGCCGTTAAGTCCGATAACTTTAACAGAACCGGTGCCAAGATCCACTCCTAATGGAGCAGGCCTGAACAATCCGAACATTAACGACCCTTGACCTTGAAATAATACGCCATGAAAAACATAAAGAGCGATGCGATGATAAGTGAAACGCCAAATCCAATTCTGTAGGAAAAGGTAACAGTGTCAATCTGGGCTATCATCCTTTTAGAGAAGTCATTAAATTTTCTTAACACCTCGGGAGCAAACAGCAGCAGCAGTCCCATTACTCCGGCAATAACAGCTATAATCGTAGCAAAATCACCTATCTTCATAAATTTACCTCCTACCTAAAGTTTTACTTTCAGAGTATAGCCATTACCACATAGAATGTCAAGGTATTCCCCAAGTTTTGCCAGCCAAGACAAAACTGCGGCAGATTGTATATAATGTAAAAATGAAATGCAGAGAATGTGAAAGCGATTTAAAACTGCATACATACTGAAGAACAGTGGCTCTTAGCTGCATGGAATGCGGCAAAGAATACCCGCTAAAAGAGTATCTTGACGAGATAGGCGAAGAGACATGGAACAAAATATCACTTCGGCCATGCAATAGAGCTTAGGATTTAATCTCGCTATTATAAAAATAATACTAAAGGGTCTACGACCCGTAGGGCGGTTAGCTCAGCTGGGAGAGCGCCACGTTCGCAACGTGGAAGTCGGGGGTTCGAATCCCCTACCGTCCACCAATTTTATTTGCGCCTATTGACCTCTCTCATCTTAAACTCTATAATGTCTTAAAATTATCAGACCTGCCTGTGGCAGACAGGCAGAATGAGAGGTGCTATTCATGCAAAAAAAATTCTTTCTATTAGCGGTCCTGTCTATTCTTCTTGTCTTTAATCCTGCCTTCTCCGCAGACAAAGACAGCTTCCAGATAAAGAAACAGCCCGAGATACAGCAGGTAAAACCGAAGAAGCCTGTTAAGATAAAACTGAAGCGCTCTGCCGAAGGGAAATATTCATGGGAACTTTCAGGAGATGATACTGATGAAGTTGTGCGAGCGGACAGAAGGCTGAGAAAATTGTTGAAGATAGAATGAAACACAGAATTATGTTATATTTACCCCGTAGGAATTTCCAACGGGGTTCACATTCGTGGAGGTTATAGATGAAAATAGTTCTTGCATATTCCGGAGGGCTTGATACCTCTGTTGCCATAAAATGGCTTAAGGAGACATACAATGCAGAAGTAATTGCTTTCTGCGCAGACCTTGGTCAGGGAGAAGACCTTAATGCTGTAAGAAAAAAGGCATTGAGAACCGGCGCCTCAAAAGCCTATGTTGAAGACCTGAAAGAAGAATTCGTCAGAGATTATGTCTTCCCAATGTTACGGGCAAATGCAGTTTATGAAGGGACATATCTGCTTGGCACATCAATAGCAAGGCCGTTGATCGCTAAAAAACAAATAGAAATTGCAAAAAAAGAAAAGGCAGATGCAGTCTCACACGGAGCAACCGGTAAAGGCAATGACCAGGTCAGATTCGAGCTTGCCTATTATGCGCTCAAGCCCGATATTAAAGTAATTGCGCCATGGCGCGAGTGGCCATTTAATTCAAGGCAGTCGTTAATTAAATATGCATCAAAGCAAAACATTCCTGTTCCTGTGACAAAGGCTAAACCTTACAGCACTGACAGAAATCTCTTTCATATAAGTTATGAGGGAGGAATTCTTGAAGATCCATGGGCAGAGCCTCCAAAGGATATGTTTACCATGATTGTCCCTCCTGAAAAGGCGCCGAATAAAGTTACGTATATTGAGATAAGTTATGAGAAAGGAAACCCGGTTGCTATAAACGGCAAAAAAATGTCTCCGTCAAAACTTCTTGAAAAACTTAATTCAATAGCAGGAAAGAATGGAATAGGCAGGGCTGATATAGTTGAAAACAGATACGTCGGAATAAAATCACGCGGGGTTTATGAAACACCCGGCGGCACAGTCCTTCATATCGCACACAGGGCAATTGAATCAATAACGCTTGACAGGGAGGTTATGCATCTCAGGGATTCATTGACACCTAAGTATGCCGAGCTTGTATATTATGGATACTGGTTCTCCCCTGAGAGAAAAATGCTCCAGACAATGATAGATGAAGCTCAGGAAAATGTCACAGGTGCGGTGAGGCTTAAGCTTTACAAGGGAAACTGTCAGGTTGTCGGAAGGAAATCGCCGAAATCACTTTATCAGCCCGAACTTGCGACTTTTGAGGCAGAGAAGGTTTATAACCAGAGGGATGCTGAAGGGTTTATAAAGTTGAATGCATTAAGACTGAAAATAAATTCAAAGTTAAAAATTAAAAGTTAAAAATTTCTTGAATATAATTGAGATAACTTTTCACTTTTAACTTTATACTTATAAAATTATGTCTGACCCTAAATTCTGGATTGCGTTGAGTGATGTGCCTGATATCGGGCCTGTGACAGCAAAGAAACTGCTTGCTATCTATAAAAAACCCGAGGCGGTCTTTAAAGCGCCGTATAAAGAACTGGCCAACATCCACGGCATAGGCCCTGCAAAAGCAAAAAACATAAAAGGATATTCAGAATGGGGAAAGATAGATGCTCAGCTTAAAAAACTTGATGCCACCGGAATAAAAATAGTTACTTTCAGCAATAAGGATTATCCTGAAACGCTGAAGAATATAGAAGACGCTCCGATTGTACTTTACATCAAAGGGACAATCCAGAAAGAAGACAGATACGCTGTTGCAATTGTAGGTTCAAGAAAATACAGCCCGTATGGAAAACTTGCCGCTGAAAAATTATCCTCCGAGCTTTCCTCTATGGGATTTACCATTGTGAGCGGAATGGCAAGGGGGATTGATACGCTGGCGCATACTGCCGCTATTAATTCCGGCGGCAGAAGCATTGCTGTTCTGGGTTCAGGGATTGACGTGCCATATCCTCCTGAGAACAGGGGGTTAATGGAAAAATTAGCAGCTTCAGGATATGTTATAAGCGAATTTCCGCCTGGCACACCGCCTGAAAGAGAAAATTTCCCGAAAAGGAACAGGATAATAAGCGGATTGTCCCTCGGCGTGCTTGTTGTGGAAGCGACTGCTGACAGCGGCTCATTGATAACAGCAAGCTGCGCACTGGAACAGGGGAAGGAGGTTTTTGCAGTGCCTGGCAATATTAATTCTGCAAACTCAAAAGGCACGAATGACCTGATTAAGAAAGGGGCAAAACTCGTGCAGAGCGCAGAGGATGTAATAGAAGAACTTGCGCCTGTCCTGAAGGGTTACATACGGGCAAGGGAAAAGGCAAACATAGAGCTTTCGGTTGAGGAAAAGAGACTTTGTGATATAATGACAGCAGAACCTAAGCATGTTGATGTGCTTTCAAGAGAAAGCAAGATGCCTGCGCAAAAGGTGCTTGGAATCCTTCTCAGCCTTGAATTAAACGGGATTGCGAAGCAAGCAGAAGGAAAGAAATTTTTTCTTGCATGAGTAAAATGAGGGGGTAGTGAGGATAAATGAATTCCGTAGTTATTGTTGAGTCGCCTGCGAAATCAAGAACGATAAACAAAATCCTCGGTAAGGATTTTATAGTAAAGGCATCTATCGGGCACATAAAAGACCTTCCCAAAAAAGAACTGGGTGTTGATATTGAAAACAATTTCGATCCCCAGTATATTGTTATCCCCGGAAAGGAAAAAGTCATAAAAGAATTAAAACAGATTGCCAAGAAAGCGGACAGGATTTATCTTGCCACAGACCATGACAGAGAAGGAGAGGCAATAGCATGGCATATAGCATCTGAAATCTCAAATTCCAAATCTCAAATTCCAAATGAAAAAATTTACAGGATTATATTTAATGAAATTACAGAAAAGGCTGTCAAAGAGGCAATAAAGCATCCTGGCCGCATTGACATGAATAAGGTTGATGCTCAACAGGCAAGAAGAATCCTTGACAGGCTTGTAGGTTACGGATTAAGTCCGCTTTTATGGAGAAAGGTCAGAAGGGGACTCAGCGCGGGAAGGGTTCAGTCTGTTGCCGTAAGGCTCATTGTTGACAGGGAACGCGATATATCCGCATTTAAAAAAGAGGAATACTGGTCTATCAATGTGCGATTTGAAGGGTCAACCCCTCCGGAGTTCTGGGCAAAGCTTCATTCAATAGATTCAAGATTCAAGATTCTCGGAGAGTCGAGTCTCCGACAAGATTCAAGATTTTTGATACCGGACAAATCAACCGCCGATGCAGCCACCGAAGAATTAAAAGATAAAAAATTTATACTCAAAAAAATAGAGAAAAAACTTAAAAAGAGAACGCCCTATCCTCCTTTTATCACAAGCACTATTCAGCAGGCAGCAGCCCGTGACCTCAGATTTACGGCAAAAAGGACAATGGTTGTCGCTCAACAGCTCT
>JAHILQ010000152.1 GCA_018896985.1 Nitrospinota bacterium | reverse complement strand
CAAATCCGATGTTGACGAACTTCCGGCGATAAAAGCAAAGCCTAACAAGAATGCCTATGCCATTGTTATCGGCATAGAGAATTACCGCCAGAAACTTCCAAAGGCTGATTATGCGGTAGCTGATGCAAAGACAATGACAGAATATCTCACAAAGGTAATGGGATATCCAGAGGAGAATGTTGTAACGCTCTTAAATGAGCACGCAGCAAAAAGCGATTTCGAGAAGTACTTTGAAAAATGGCTTTTCAATAATGTAGAAAAGGATGGCTCTGTATTTATCTATTATTCAGGTCACGGTGCGCCGAACACAAAAACAGGGGACGCCTTCTTGGTGCCGTACGACGGAGACCCTTCATTCATTGAGCAAACAGGCTATCCATTAAAAAGGCTCTATGAATCACTTAACAAACTTCAGGCAAAAGAAATAATTGTTGCACTGGATTCGTGCTTTTCAGGAGCAGGAGGTAAGTCTGTCATAGCAAAAGGAGCAAGGCCGCTCGTAATGAACCTTGAACAGGATATAAAGCTTTCAAAAAATATGATAGTCATGTCCGCTTCATCAGGAGACCAGATAAGTTCAACATATGAAGAGAAAGGGCATGGACTGTTTACTTACTTTATGTTGAAAGGAATAAAAGACGGCATAATAGAGCTTGGAGAACTTTTCAATTACATGAAACCACAGGTGGAAAAGATAGCCAGAAAAGTCTATAACAACGAACAATCTCCGCAGTTGATTGCGCCTGAAAAAAAGAAGGTGTTTTTGAGGGATTAGATGACAAGATTATTTGCAGCTATTTTACTTTTGCTTCCTGTAATCTCCTTTGCCTCTGAAAAGCCTGTCTGGGTTGAATCGGAAGGTATGGCAGTGGTGGGAGAGATAGAGACACAAAAAGAGGTAAAGGAAAGGGCAAAGATAGATGCTCAAAATAAAGCAATAGAAAAGGCAGTCGGCGTTTTCATAAGGTCTCACACGCTCGTCTCAAACAGCCAGCTTGCAGAAGATTTGATATACGCCTCTGTGAGAGGAAAGATTAAAAAGACAGAGATTATAAAAGAAGGATGGGACGAAAAAGACAGAAACCTTTACAGAATTAAACTCAAAGCCCTTGTTGAGCCTGTTTATCCTGAAAAAGGTGAAGGCATATCTGTAAAACTCTCGCTTTCAAAGGCAGTTTTAAAAGAAGGAGAGGATGTAAAGATATTCTATCAGGTGGATAAAGATTCTTATGTATATATCTTCTCCGTTGCCGCTGACGGCTCTGTTACACTCCTTCTTCCGAATTCCCTGAATCAGGATAATTTTACTAAATCAGGCAAGGCTTATGAATTCCCTCCCTCTGGAAGCAAAATAAAACTTCAGGCAAGATTTCTTCCTGACTATAAAAAACCTTTTGCAGAGGAAAGGCTTAAACTCATAGCGACAAATAAGAAAGAAGATATAATACCATTGGGGTTTCAGGAAGGAATGTTTAAGGTCTATGATTCAAAGTCAACCGGAATGATAAGCGACCTTGTAAAAAGGCTTAATCAACTTGAGCCTGCTGATTGGGCCGAGGCAGCAGCTGTTTACAGAATTGAGAGATAAGTCTTGAATTTGGGTAATTTTCACTTCCAATACGCAGTGTTTTCTGGTATATAATGTATGTAACTGAAAAGAAATCAATATCAGGAGGTGAGATTTATGGGAAGCGTTACTTTTAATAAAGCGCTTGAGATTATTGAATCTTTACCGGAAGAGCAAAAAGAATCACTCATTGAGATAGTCAAAAACCGATTAATAGAAGAACGGAGAAACAAGCTTGCACAGAGTATTAGTAAAGCAAAAAAGGAATACGCGAGAGGTAAGGTCAGAAAAGGAACAGTAGATGACCTCATGCGACAGATTTCGGAATGAGAACGCTTAAATGGAGCAATACATTTGAACGGGCGTTTAAAAGAGCATTACGAAACCAGCCACATTTACAGAAGGACATAGAAGATACTTTGAAGCTTTTAATTCACAATCCCTTTGCTCCACAATTGCAAACTCATAAATTAAAAGGAAAATTAGCGGGTTCATGGGCATGCAGCGCAGGGTATGACCTGCGTATTATTTTTGATTTTGTAAAAAGTGAGAAACAAAAAGAAGACGATATCTTTTTGATAGAAATAGGGACACATGATGAAGTGTATTAACTTTTTTCACATTTCATATTTCATATTATGTGAGGAGGTATTGAAATGAAAAGATTATACGCATGTATTTTATCTGTCTTGTTTATTGCGATTACAGGCTGCGCAACAACACCCCTCATGAATGCTGCTGGGAAAGGCGACATAAAAGAGGCAGAGAGGCTCCTGGCCGGTGGCGATAGTGTGAATGAGGGCGACACCTTTGGGCAGACCCCTTTGCACTTTGCCGCAATCATAGACATTCACACCATCCCTGATTTTAAGGCAATTCCGAGGCAGAATGATATTACAGTGATAATAGGCATAGAAAACTATCAGGGGCTTCCAAAATCAGATTATTCAAAGAGTGATGCAGATATTGTGAAAGATTATCTCAAGGCACTGGGTTTTCAGGAGAGGAACATTGAGTTACTTACCGACGGAAAGGCGACATTTTCAGGGATAACCAAGACCATAGAGACATGGCTTCCAAACAGGGTAAAGAAAGAGAGCAGGGTATTTATCTATTACTCTGGTCACGGCGCTCCTGACCCTTCAACAGGAGAGGCATATCTTGTTCCTTATGACGGAGACCCCAATTATCTTGAGGTTACAGGTTATCCATTAAAGAGGCTTTATGATAAGCTTGGCAAACTACAAGTAGCAGAAGTAACAGTTGTGCTTGATGCATGTTTTTCAGGAGCAGGCGGGAGGAGCGTTCTTGCAAAGGGTGCAAGACCTCTTGTGATGATGGCAGATGTGTCTGTCCTTTCATCAAACATGGCAGTTCTTTCAGCAACACAGGGCACGCAGATTAGCACATCATCGCCTGAAAAGGGACACGGGGTTTTTACATATTATTTCCTCAAGGCAATCAAAGACGGCAAGAAAAATATTGCAGAAATCTATGAATATATAAAACCTCTGGTAGAAGATGAGGCAAAGCAACTTAATGTCCAGCAAAGTCCGAGCATAAGCCCTGATGTTGAGAAATTGAAGGGAAGGTTTCTCTTTCTCCTGAGAAGATGAAAGTCGTTGCAGCAGAAGAGATGAGAGAGATTGACAGGAATACCATAAAGAATTATGGCATCTCAGGAACTGTCCTTATGGAGAGGGCAGGGCTTGCTGTTGCGGAGAAGATAAAAGAATTGTTCAGCGTTCAGCCCCGCCTGCAGTACGTCGGGCAGGGTTCAGGTTTCAGCAAAAAACTCCGAACTCCGAACTCCGAACCTGTTAAACTTAAAGTAATTGTACTCGCAGGAGGAGGCAATAATGGCGGAGACGGCATTGTTGTTGCAAGAAATCTTCATGAGTGGGGCTGGAATGTAAAAATCACTCTTCTTTTAAGGGAAAACAAGCTTAGCCCTGATTGTCTTTTGCAATATAAGATAGCGAAGAAGTCAGGCGTGCCGGTTGAGTTTCGGGATTATATCACAGAAAAAGACCTTCATAGCGCTTTGGTTGTAGATGCAATTTTCGGCACCGGTTTAAGCAAAAATGTCACAGGAAAGATAGCTGAGATTATATCGTTTATCAATACCTCGTATGCTCCTGTAATTTCTGTTGACATCCCCTCAGGCATTTCATCTGATACGGGACAGATTATGGGAGAGGCTGTCAGGGCGGATTATACCGTAACATTCGGTCTTCCCAAGAGAGGTCATCTGCTTTATCCGGGCGCTGATTATACCGGAAGGCTTTTCATTGAAGATATCGGTTTTCCGGAGGAACTGCTTCACTCGGAAAAGCTTAAAGCAGAGCTTCTTGAAAAAAGAGACATATCTTTATTGATTCCCGAAAGGCAGAGGTATTCGCATAAAGGCGATTATGGCCATGTGCTTGTTATTGCAGGCTCAAGAGGGAAAACAGGCGCTGCATTCATGTGTGCAAAGGCATGTCTAAGGTCAGGCGCAGGGCTTGTGACAATAGGAGTTCCGGAATCACTGCTGGATGTTTTTCAGTCAAGGGTTACAGAAGAGATGACCCTGCCTTTGCCTGACAAAGGAGACGGGACGCTTTCATCAAAGGCATTGGAAAAGATTCTGGAATTTCTTTCTGAAAAGGCTGATGTGCTTGCAATTGGTCCGGGAATTTCCGTTACCGATGATACTAAGAAGCTTGTCAGAGAACTTTTACTGAATTCAACAGCGCCCGCTGTTATTGATGCTGATGCTATAAATTCGCTTCAGGGCAATAAGCAGATACTCAAAAAAGCGAGGTCGCCGCTGATTCTTACGCCTCATCCAGGAGAGATGGCGAGACTCTTACAGAAGTCAGCCCCCCCACCCATCCCTCCCCCTCGAGGGGGGAGGGTGAGGGAGGGGGTGAAAGCTCTAACTTCTGAACTCCAAACCAAAATAGAGCAGGACAGGATTAATACTGCCATGTTTTTTGCAAAAGAGACAGGGACATATCTTGTTCTTAAAGGCGTGCCGACAGTTATTGCTGAACCGGAAGGCAGAGTGTTCATCAATCCGACAGGCAATTCCGGTATGGCGAGCGCCGGAACAGGGGATGTCCTGACAGGAATGGTTTCAGGGTTTTTAGGGCAGGGGTTAAACCCGCTTGAGGCGTCAATTCTTGGAGTTTATATGCATGGACTTGCCGGAGACATAGCTGCGAAAAGCAAGGGAGAACATTCGCTGATTGCATCCGATATTACAGATGCGATTCCGGAGGCGTTTCATCTATTGAGGATTATTTCATAAGCTATGTTTAAGCAGACAGGACATAGCATCTTCGCTCATTCTCGCCCCGATAATATCGGGACTCCGAGGTTTTTGCCTCATTATTTTTTTATTTGGATTTTAAGGAATATCGGCAAAAAATCCGCTCAAATACCATGTCCTGTCTGCTTTGTATCATGCTTGAGAATAATAAGGATTTTGTTTGCTAATTAATTGATTAATGGAAACGCTTATACATCCTGAAATATTCGGAAGACATGTAACGGCTTTTTTTACAGGCAAATCTCCGGGCGCTGACCCTGAAAGAATAGCCAGAGCTGCATCTATTGATAAGCAAAAGATTTATCTGCCGATACAGAAACATACAGACAAGGTGCTTGTGCTGGATTCGGATTTAAGCCCAAGAATTGCAGATGCCGTTATAACCAGCAATAAGGGCATTCTGCTTGGAATTCAGGTTGCAGACTGTGTGCCTGTGCTTCTGTATGATGTGAAGAGAAATGTAATTGGGGTTGTTCATGCGGGGTGGCGGGGAACAGCAGCTTCAATACTTAAAAAGACAATAGAAACAATGCGTGAGAGGTTTGGTTCTTTTCCTGATGATATTAAGATAGCCATAGGCCCAAGTATAAGATGGTGTTGTTACCACGTAGGGTATGATGTTCTTGAGTCTGTTGAAAAGGCAACAGGCATTGGCGAATATCACAATCCCCCCTTGCCCCCCTTTAGTAAAGGGGGGTTGGGGGGATTTTATTGTCTTGACCTTGCATCAGCAAATAAGTATCAGGCGGTATCTGCCGGCGTTCCCAAAGAAAATATATGGGTGTCCGACGAATGCACCTACTGTCATCCTGACAAATACTATTCATACAGGTTTGCAAAGGGGACTACCGGAAGACAGGGCGGGTTTATAGGGATAATTTAATGGCTATGAAGTTTTTAAGCAGAAATACGGAAGAGACGCAGATGATAGGTTTCAGGCTCGGGAATTTGCTGAGGCCTCATAATGTCGTTTGTCTCTATGGTGAACTCGGCGCAGGCAAGACAACATTTGTTAAAGGCATTGCGCAGGCGCTGGGTATTTCAGACAGGGATATTACAAGCGCAAGTTTTACGATAATTGCGGAATATGACAGCGAAATCCCGCTCTACCATATAGACCTTTACAGGATTGAAAAAAACGCTGATATTGATGAAACAGGGATATGGGATTATATTTACAGTGACGGCATCACCGTTATTGAATGGGCTGAACGCCTCGGAGAAATACAGGATGATTTTATAAGGGTAAAATTTGCTATTATAGATAAAGAAGCAAGGGATATTACGATTGAGGGAATAGATGAAAAAGATTGGCATAGTATCTAAGGCGGGAAGATCTGAGCCTATAGAGATACTGAAAGATTTTCTTCCGTGGCTGAATAATAAAGGGCTTGAGGTTTTTCTGGATTCGGAAACAGCCGCTTTACTTAAGGTGAAGGGCTATCCACGCTCTGAGATGCCTTCCCTTGTTGATATGATAATCGTTCTTGGCGGCGACGGGACAATGCTCAATGTTGCACGGCTTGTCTGTGAAAGAGGCGTTCCTATTCTCGGAGTGAATCTCGGAGGGCTTGGTTTCATCACAGAGGTTCGTAAAGAAGAACTCTCTGATGCAATGAGCAAGACGCTCTCAGGCGAATATTCAATTGAAGACAGGCTGATGCTCACCGCGCACATACACAGGCATGGTGAAATGATTGCTGAATATACTGTGCTGAATGATGTAGTTATAAATAAAGGCGCTCTTGCAAGGATTATAGATCTCGAGACATATATAAACAAGACTTATGTCACGACATTCAAGGCAGACGGGCTTATTGTTTCAACGCCTACAGGTTCAACAGCATACTCATTATCAGCAGGCGGCCCTGTGCTTTATCCGACACTTGACTGTATTATCCTTACGCCTATATGCCCGCATACACTGACAAACAGGCCCACCGTGCTTCCTGATGTTGTGCTTATAGAGATAATACTTAAGTCTGTTAGCGAGGATGTGTTCCTCACACTTGATGGTCAGGTTGGATTTTCTCTCAGGAAGGATGACGTTGTGGAAATCAAGAGGTCGCCTTTTAAGACAAGGCTTGTTATCCCATTTGAGAGAGATTATTTCCAGATATTAAGGACAAAGCTTAAATGGGGAGAGCGTTAAAAACAGTTATGAGTTTAGAGTTAAGAGTTAGAAATTAAAATGACAAATATTGCAGAAGATATAAAGATAGTGCTTGAGTTTTATCAGGCGATGGGGGTTGAGAGAATACCTATTATGACAGAGCAGAAGAGCAGAAGAGCAGAAGAGCAGAAGATTGCAGAAAAAGAAGTTTCTTATAATGTAGCTCCAATAAGTAAATTTCACTTAACTTCGGAACAAAAGAAAAGTGCCCTGAATGCCTTAAGAGAAGAAATTGGTGATTGTCAGAGGTGCAAGCTCTCAAAGGGGAGAAAGAACATTGTCTTTGGGGAAGGAAGCATAGATGCAGAAATAATGTTCATTGGCGAAGGGCCCGGCGAAGATGAAGATATTCAGGGACGCCCTTTTGTGGGCAAGGCAGGACAGTTGCTTACAAAACTGATAGAGAAGATGGGATTTAAGAGAGAAGATGTCTATATCGGCAATATCGTGAAATGCAGGCCTCCTTTCAACAGAGACCCCGAGGAAGACGAGATTAATGCCTGTTCTCCGTTCATAAGAAAACAGGCAGAGATAATCTCTCCGAAGGTTATAGTTTCGCTTGGCCGCATATCTACACAAACGCTTATTGGCCTCAAGATTCCGATAGGCAAGCTGAGGGGCAAATTCTATCAGTTTGAAGATATTCCGCTGATGCCGACATTTCATCCATCGTATCTCCTGAGAAATCCGAAGGACAAATGGCTTGTATGGGAAGATGCGCAGAAGGTTCTTGAAAGGCTGGGAAAGTAGTTTGATGATGTCATCGCGAGGAGCGAGACCCCTCACTTGTCATTGCGAGGGACGGAGTCCCGAAGCAATCTCAGTTCGGGGCAGGCTCCGCAATCTTAAAAACGAGATTGCCACGCCTTCGGCTCGCAATGACAAGTGAGGTTAGGTAAGGCTCGAGAATGAAGAAATATGTTTTTGCCATAAGCGGTGCAAGCGGTTCCATAATCGGAATACGGGTTCTTAAGGAACTGATAAAACATTCCGAGATACATTTGGTGATATCATCGCAGTCTTTTTCGATAATAAAAGAAGAGACAGGCATTGACTGGAGCGGAGATAAGAAAAGTTCAAAGTTCTCACCTCGGCGAGTCGCCAGAGGCGACAAAGTTCAAAGTTCAAAGTTTAAAACTGAGGACTTAATAAGAAAGTATTTCAACACAGATAGGCTCTTTTTTTATAGAGATGATCAATTGGATGCGCCTATAGCAAGCGGTTCATTTAAAACAGACGGGATGCTCGTTGTGCCATGTTCCATGAAGACGCTTTCAGGCATTGCGAATGGTTACGCAAATAACCTCATAGAACGGGCTGCTGATGTGACGATAAAAGAGGGAAGGACACTGCTTCTTTCGCCGAGGGAGATGCCGTTCAGCGCAATACATCTTGAGAACATGCTCAAACTTGCAAGAATCGGGGTGAAGATTGCGCCTCCTGTCTTAGCCCTT
>JAHILQ010000151.1 GCA_018896985.1 Nitrospinota bacterium | reverse complement strand
TATGACTGGCTCTTCATATATATCGTTTTTGCAATAATGGCTACGGGTATTCTTGCTCAATTAATTAGATTAGCAGATATTGCTGTTCTATCCTATGTAGTTTATTTCGCTCACCTTGTTGTTGTCTTTTTCCTTTTTGCATATGCCCCATTTTCAAAGATGGCGCATATGGTTTACAGGGCAACAGCGATGGTTTTCGCAAAGCAGGCAGGCAGGGATTGAATATTTAAGTTAATCAGTGACAGTGGACGGTGTCAGTTTTTTGCTGACACTGACACTAAGAACTGACACTAAAATGGGAGGTCTGACTGGTGAAAATAAAAGATGTCATAAGAGACAAATGGATGGAACAAATTCCTTAAGGAGGTGAGGGGCATCTTAAGAATTAAGGGTGATGGTAAAAAGTTAAAAGTTCTTTAACTTATAACTTTTTACTCAATACTTAGAACTTAATTAAAAAGGAGGAGAGATGAGTCCAACAATTCTTTTTGCTTTAATCTGCGGCGCAGCAGGCGTAATATACGCACTGATAACCGCAGCATGGGTATCAAAACAGGATGCTGGAAGCGACCGGATGCAGCAGATCTCAAATGCTGTGAAAGAGGGCGCTGAGGCGTTTCTCAAGCGAGAGTATTCGACAGTTGCGGTGGTGGGTATAGTAGTGGCTATTATAATAGCCATAATCCCGCAGCTCGGCATCTGGCCTGCCATAGGCTTTGCTATAGGAGCAGTCGGTTCAGCGCTTGCAGGATATATCGGCATGATGGTTAGTGTTAGGGCAAATGTCCGCACGGCCCAGGCTGCAACCAAAGGGCTTGCTGCCGCACTGAGCATGGCATTCAAGGGAGGGGCAGTTACAGGCATGATGGTAGTGGGGCTTGCGCTTCTCAGCATAGCAGGCTTTTTCCTCCTTGCCACTTCCGCAGTTCCTGAGGCAAAAAAGGCATTCCATGCACTTATAGGGCTTGGTTTTGGAGGCTCTTTAATGAGTATCTTTGCCCGTATCGCAGGCGGTATTTACACGAAGGCTGCAGATGTCGGCGCAGACCTTGTGGGTAAGGTTGAGGCAGGAATACCAGAGGATGACCCGAGAAACCCTGCAGTTATCGCTGACCAGGTTGGAGACAATGTCGGCGACTGCGCTGGGATGGCTGCTGACCTTTATGAGACTTATGTTGTCACGCTCGTTGCAGCTATGCTTTTAGCAGGAACAGTTTTTGGTTATGATAGCAAATGGGTACAGTTCCCTCTGCTTCTCGGAGGCATTTCGATAATTGCATCAATAATAGGCACTTTCGCAGTAAGGCTTGGCAAGAGCCAGTATATTATGGGTGCCCTTTATAAGGGGCTTGCAGTTTCGGGTATTCTGGCTGCAGGCGCTTTTTATGTAGTATCCGATAGATTTATTTCCAGTCTCACAGGCACAGATGCAGGCGTATTTACTGCAGGAAGCGTATTCTTGACTGCATTGATAGGGCTTGCCCTCACAGGCCTGATAGTGATGATTACAGAGTATTTTACATCAAAAAGTTTTGCGCCTGTTAAACACATTGCAAAGGCCAGCCTGACCGGTCACGGCACAAACGTGATAGCAGGCCTCGCAGTCAGCATGAAGTCAACCGCTGCGCCTGTTATAGTTATTGTTTGCGCAATCCTCGGCGCTTATGCTTTAGGCGGCGGTTTCGGCGATGACCCCAATGCCGCTGGCTACGGGCTCTTTGCAATCGCGCTTTCAGCAGTTGCAATGCTTTCTATGACAGGAATAGTTGTTGCGATAGACTCTTATGGTCCTATTACAGACAATGCAGGCGGTATTGCAGAAATGGCAGAACTTCCAAAGGAGATTCGCGAGATTACAGACCCATTGGATGCAGTCGGAAATACAACAAAGGCTGTTACAAAGGGTTATGCAATAGGTTCGGCAGCTCTTGCGGCTCTGGTCCTTTTTGCAGAGTATTCGAGATCTTTCGGAGAGACGCTGGCTTTTGACCTTTCTAACCCGATGGTTTTAGCAGGACTTTTCATTGGCGGTCTCCTTCCCTATTACTTCGGCTCACTCCTGATGGAGGCTGTTGGAAAGGCGGCAGGCAGCATTGTTGAGGAAGTCAGAAGACAGTTCCGTGAGATAAAGGGTATTATGGAAGGAACAGGAAGACCAGAATACGGCAAATGCGTTGACATAGTCACAAAAGGCGCTATCAAGCAGATGATGGTTCCTGCTCTTATCCCGGTGGTGGTTCCTATTGCCGTAGGCATTTTCCTTGGCAGGGAAGCTCTCGGTGGAGTTCTTATCGGGAGTATCCTTACCGGACTCTTCCAGGCTATTGCAATGACAAGCGGCGGCGGCGCTTGGGACAATGCCAAGAAAGCCTTTGAAGATGGCGTTACCGACGACAAAGGAGTCGTTCATAAGAAGGGGAGCGATGGACACAAGGCCTCTGTCACGGGCGATACAGTCGGCGATCCTTATAAGGATACGGCAGGCCCGGCAATTAACCCGATGATAAAGGTTATAAACATTGTTGCGCTTCTGATAGTTCCACTTCTGTAAAAGAGAATTAAGACTTATATTAAGGGGGTGTTTCCATCGGGAAACAGCCCCTTTAATTTTAAAAAATCCAGACTATGACTTTGAAATATTTGCGGTTGTTAGAATAAAAAATTAGTTGAAAAAAAAGAAATCGGATCCCTCTCCTCAGAAAAGAAAAGTATTAGATTTTTTCTAAATCCCCTCTGTAACCGCTGCTGCCAAGAGCGGGAACATTATCTCGTGATGGCCTGTGAGGGCATACGAGCAGCCTTTCTGCAGCGTGGGGCGTCTGAGGACATTCTGAGACGGCCTGTAGTGCTGGATAAAATCCATATTTACGGTAGTGATATTCTCCACCTTGTTACCCAGATTCCTCGCAATAGTCAATGCCTTTAAAAAAACTTCCGGCATAATGACGGCAGAGCCTAAATTTATATAAACGCCTCCTTCAAGATCTGATACTACCGATGTGAAGAGTTTGAAGTCTCTAAGGCTCCCTTCCCCGATTGATGCGCCGTCGGCGTGGGGGTGCATATGGGTTATGTCTGTGCCGATGGCAATATGGACAGTTGCAGGGAGGTCAAGTTTATATGCAGCGCCAAATACGCTCATGTCCTTGTATTTGAATCTTGAATTTTGAATCATCTCGCCAAGCGATTTCCCAATGCCATAACCGTTTTTAACTCCGGTGTTAATGGCTTTGTTAATATATTCTCCTGTTTCCTTTGCCATTCCGAAAGTGCCTTTGCACATCTCTTCTGCAACGTCTTCTGATGTCCGGCCCGTAAATGACAGCTCAAAGTCATGAACAATACAAGCGCCGTTTGTTGCAATTGCAGTTATAATCCCACGGTTCATAAGGTCGATGATAAGAGGGGATAATCCCACTTTTATTGGATGTGCGCCCATGCCTAAGATGACAGGCCTCTTTTTCTTTCTTGCATTAACCACAGCGCTTACAACAGCCCTGAAGTCCTTTGCTGCGAGTATGCCAGGCAGATTATGGATAAAATCGCTGAATGACTTGCCTGGCTTATGCGGAATTGCTGCCAGTGCAATCTCAACCTTGCTCTTTCTTTTCGAAAGAGAATATGTCCTGATTTTTTTTAGTGAAACAGGCGTATATTTTTTCATAGTGTAAAATTTTAACATAGATGATATAAACTTTTCCGATCTGAGGTATCTCACCCGCACAGCTTTAACAAGGGGCTTGCAATTTTCCACCACAAATAGGACAATAAGAGCATGAAAGTGGTGGAAAAAGATAAAGTCATCAGCGGCATGCTCCGTGACGAACTAAAGCGGTGTCAGGAGATGCTCGACAGCCTTGAAAAGTCAGTATCCGGGCTTCCCAAGGGTGTTATAAACGAACGAAAAAAGCGATACAAGGACAAGGTGTATTCCTATTACTATCTGAAATACCGTGAAGGGGATAAGGTAATCAACAAACACTTACCGAATAAGGAAGTGCATGAGATATCAAAAAAGCTTGCGATGAGGAAGAAATACGAAAAGGAGATACAGTCTTATAGGAAAAAAATTGCCTATCTGAACAAGATAGTAGGCGATAACAAAAGACGAGGTCATGCAAATCGCAGTCAAAAATAAAGACATTTTTCCGGTCGAGGTTCGTGAGCTTTTACATGCCCTCTGCTCATCAGGCTTCTTTGAGGAGTCCATGCTCATCGGCAGCTGGGTAATGCCTTTATATCAAGAAGCATTCGGCATAAATTATACCCTTCGCACGCTGGATATCGATTTTGCAGTTAAGTTCGTTTATTCCGGCGGGGATAAAAAGATAGACCTTGAGAAAGTCATCACTGATATTGGGTATATCCCTGTCATAATGCAGTCAGGCATTCGCAGGTTTACCCGTGAAAATTTCACAATTGAATTTGTTGTTCAGCGTAAAGGCGGAAGAGACGACGAGGTTATCCCAATCAGGAAATGGAATATCACAGCCTCGCCCCTTCCTTTTCTTGATATCCTTCTGAACTTCCCTTTTACAGCAGACTTCGGAGGATTCAAAGTGAAGGCGCCTTTGCCTGAAGCTTTCTTTGTCCATAAACTAATTACAGCACAGAGAAGACCCGGCGAAAGCAAAAAAGATAAAGACCTTGAGCAGTGCTCCGTCATTGCACAACAGCTTAATGCCAGTCGGTTAAAAATCGGGACTGTCCCCGGCGAACAGCGGTACAGCGGAATTTGCGGCAGAGTTGGGGTGTGGGGAATGGAGTAGGCTTGCGGGGCTGTGGCATGATGTGGGGAAGTATTCGTCTTTTAGAGCGATCCCGATGGAAAATATAGGGTTCGGTACGGTGAAACCGGTTGACAAGATTCACGATATATGGCATAGTAGCTACAAATGTAGCTACATGGAGGTATGTAATGAAATTCGCTAATGTTAGGGAACTCAAGAACAAGACATCCGAGATATTGAGAAATGCCGAGAGAGAGGCTGTGATTATCACCTCAAACGGCAAGCCGCGAGCAATTGTCACTGCGATCTCGGAGGAGGACTTTGAAGACTATCTCCTCGAAAAGAGCGCCGGTCTTCAGGACATGCTCGCAGAAGCGCAAGCAGAGTACCGGAGCAAGGGCGGCGTGACATTGGAAGATTACCTGTC
>JAHILQ010000150.1 GCA_018896985.1 Nitrospinota bacterium | reverse complement strand
TTCCGGCAGCCTCCATACCTCTCCTATGGTTCTGAAGACAATTTTCTTATCCATAAATTCATTGAATTCATTCCGCAGATATATCTCAAGAATCTTCATCAGCGCAGTAACTTCGTCCTTTGGCCTTTGCCAGTTTTCAAGGGAAAAGGTATAAAGGGTCAATACCCTGACTCCTGCCTCAATTGCCGCTGTAATAATCTCTCTTGCCCTCTCCGCTCCCCTTCTGTGCCCCTCTATTCGAGGAAAACCGCGCAGCTCTGCCCATCTTCCGTTGCCGTCCATTATCACTCCCACATGCGCTGGTATTTTATCGTATGACAACATTACCTCCCTTTCAGCGGGTATATATAAAGCGCTGTTCCAATAGGGTTTTCCCCTTTCAGGATATTCTTGAATTTTATTCCCAGCATAGGCATATCAAGCACAATGATTCTATTGTCCGCGATTGTATAATCAAGGGCTTTTCCAGGTATATCGTCTATGATAGTCCTTTCCTCCATGGAAACTCCGGTCCACCATAAACTTCTAATCTGTGATTTGCTGTATCCTATGCCCTTAGCCATTCCGACAAGGGGAATTCTCTTTATAACAAGTATTTCCCTGTTCTGCATAACAAGCCTGTCCTTTACCGCCCATTCACCTCTTTCCACCATTATAGTCGGCGTTACACGCTTAAATGTTGTCTGAAATCCTCCGTAATCACCCTTGCTTCTCCATATCCTTATACCCTCATCATAAAGATTCAAATGCCCTGCGTCATCATATGCAAGCGCTAACCTTTTGCCGTCTCGTTGCGAGTCGATTCCGACAGGCTCATTTATAAAAATAAAATCGTAAATATTCACGCCACGGGGAATGCTTACATTGTCTCCTTTTTTATATCCATTATCCCATGCAACTTTAAAGACAGCGCCTTTATACCCTTCCCCCCGCTCATATTCCTGAGCAATAAGTTCATTTCCTATCCGCTTTAAGAAAACATCGCCTTCCCACAGCACGAAAAATTTACCATCCTTAAACTCATAGATGCGTGAAACCACCATATCATCTTTCATCAGGGTCAGGATAACCTCATCCTTGCCATCCCTGTTGATGTCTAACACATCCAGCCAGATATGGTCATCCTTAGGGGTGCCTTTAATCTCATAAAGGCCGCTGAGGTCTCCGGCAGCGCCTGATGAGTACAGGCGTATATCACTGCCTGTGCTCATCAAAAGCTCTGCCTTCCCATCACCATCAATATCTCCGGCTGTAATCAACCTGACCCCAAAAGGCAGGTCTACAAAGGTTCTCACATCGCCTTTCTGAGGCCCGAAAAATTCTTCGCCAAATCTTAATTCTTTCATAAATGCAACAGCGACTCTTACCTCATCTTCGGCAAATTTTAAAGCATTATCAGCCCACAACAGCCTGTGTTTGAGCATTGTATCGCCGGCCGCCTCTTTTGCAGACAGAATTAGAACGACGTCAGCATTAAGCCTCTTTGCCTCAGCCATCACCTCTGAATCATTATCAGTCTCAATTGCCGTGTCAACAATCTCAAACCTGCCGGTCTCCTTTATGAGACGGTAATACGAGTCGCCGAGACTCCAGTCAACATTTTTACCCTGATAAAAAAGCATTCTAACCCCTGTTTCTGAAATCCTTACTTTATCAGACACTTTGACATCGCCCTTAAGAATAACTGCCGTCGATGTATCATGACCGGCTTCCTTAATCTCAGCTTTTCCGATGACTGCTTCCAGCGTTCCTATAGGCGCCTTTGTGACAGGATGTAAAAACGGCGCCCCTTCTCTGAATACAATAAATCTCATCCCCTTCTTTACATTTGACCTCTCGCCTATATTAATTACAGCCATGCCATTATTAACAGATACAACCTTGCCTTTCAGAGGACTGAAATATGAAAGGACATCATCACGCATCAGACTGAGGGGATTATCATCAGCATAAGAGGCTAAGGGTACAAGACAACAGATAACAGATAACAGAACCAATATAGAAGATAAAAGAAGCCGTTGCCCCCATTTTCTGTTCTGCGCCATACGCTCTACATTTTTTCTCATTTCACCTCTCCAAAACTTATGTTAAATCCTAATCTTTTATTGCTGTTAAAATCAATTTTTTTCATAAATAAACATGCTGTGCCCTGATATAATCTTTCAGCGCCCCCCTCTGACAAAGAAACAGTCTCTATCGGATAATGCCACACATCTACTTTTTCATCAAAAGAGAACTCCAGTTTCATATTAAGGAATTCGTCTTTAATGTAAAAACTCCTTATACCGCTGTGCGCCCCTTTATCTTTCATAAAAAGAGCTTTTCCCCCTGCATGAATAGAGGGGTATGGAGAACCTAAAAAAGAAAGATTAAACTCTGTTGCAAATATGCCGCTATACCCGCCTTCGATCAGATAGTCAACCCTAATTCCTGATTTTCTAAATAATACACTTTTATCAATCTTCACTTTATTGCCGGAAGCAAGTCCCTCCCTTGAGAGCCTGACACCCAATGCTTGTCTTTCGTTAATGCGTTCCAGAAGATAAGGGCTGCCTATAAAATCACCTTTCTCCTCGTATTCCGACCTCATCAGTTTATCAAGTCTTATATTATAATCAAAAAAATGGTCAAGCAGCGATGCTCTTCTGTAATTGTCATATATCAGATAGTCCGTAATCCCTGATTCCTTGGCAGAAAGTCTGTCATGAATTGTTTTAAGTTCACCTGAATCATTCTGCGATGTTTCAGATATTCTGGAATGATATGCCTCAGGCCTGCGCGTAAGGACATCAAGCACATTTACCTGTTTTCCTTTTGATGAAAGCTCAATAAGCGCACCGCTATCCTCTGTAAAGAATGCCGTCATATCTCCCTTGCTTATGCATATATCTCTGAATCCGTCACAATCAAGGTCGCCTTCCTCTATAAATTCTTTGACCCTTTGACCCTTTGACCCTTGACCCTTTAATACCTCTTCTGCCATTGATTCGGCGTTAAGCAGGTGCCTGTACAATGAAGACCTCAGATGTGGCAGATAAATGCCTCCGAATATGCCATGCCAGTAGGCGTCATTACATTGCCCTTTCCAGAGTTCATGCAACAGCGAGTTAGGAGATGGGAGTTGGGAGTTGAGAGTTTTTCTACGCCCCTTGACCCTTTGACCCTTTGACCCTTTGACCCTTTTTACTGCTTCATGTACCTTCCTGCTTATCTGGAGCATTCTCTTATGGATATGATTTGACTCAGGATATTTTACAAAAAAGGAACGCCATGTGCCTCCTCTCAAAAAACTCTTTGCCCTGTCTCCAAATAACCCTTTCAGTTCATTTAATGCATATTCATAATCCAATGCTCCATCAGGAGGCAGAGCCCATTCACCCATCTCCCTGTAAGATGCCGTCGGCAGATATACCCTTCCAACCGGATAGAATCTTTCCTGATACTCGTTAAAGGTTGTGGTCTTTAGCCAGTCGGAATTTTTCTCCAGCGCAGAGAAAAAATTTTCAAGCCAGCCGTCTTTATAACAATGGCTGAATGTTTCAGGCCAGACGCCGAACTTCTCTCCGTCATCCGCCAGTGTCAAAAGAGGAGATCCCCCAGTCATAGAAACCTCTTTAAGATATGACATTACATTGTCAACATCCTTGAATGGAATACTGTATCTCAGTTCCTCGCTGCCGGGAAAAACTTTTACCATGAAACCGTTTTCCTCTGTAACATGGTAACCCAGAAGGTCTCTGTCATTAACCCCTGCAAGTTTGAAATGATAATCATCCACCGGAAGGTATTCAATGCCGGCCTTTGAGATGCATTTCGGCATATGCGGCTCCCAGACTCTTTCCGCAAGCCACATCCCTCTGGGTGTATATCCAAACGTATCTTTTATGTAAGCAGTCATTTCCCGTATCTGCATAACCCTGTCATCTTCCGGAAGGGAGCTAAGAACCGGCTCGTAGAATCCTCCTGAAAGCAGTTCAACTCTTCCTGCCCGTATCAGAGCAGTTATCATATCAATCGCCTCAGGATGTTTCTTCTCCAGCCATACCAGCAGATTACCCGAATAATGCAGAACGAGCTTTAATTTTGGATGCAGAGCAAGCATCTTTAAAAAAGGCAGATACGCCTTTTCATAAGCATCCTCAAGCACATGGTCAAAATTCCCCACAGGCTGATGGTTGTGAATGGAGAGTATAAGATAAATTTTTGACATTAGAATTTAATATCCCTTAAATTATATAGAGCATCATAAATCAACAACAACGTCATTCCCCGACTTGCTCGGGGAATCCAGAAAACACTGGATTGTCCGGTCAATCCGGACAATGACAAACTGATTACGACTTCTGACGCTGTGTATATGTATTTATTTCCCTGCAAATTTACGAATTGCCTTGCAGAACATCTCATTTTTAGTTCTACAATTATAGCACATACAATTCTCTTAATATCTTAATTTATACCTCAGAAGATATAGAATCTGATAATATAGGGCAGGCATGAAACTTATTTTCATAAAGAAAAACTTTCTGATTTACGGCGGCGCTGAGAACTATATGAAGACGCTCATAGACCGCTTCAGAGGAAAAGCCGACATCCACATTATGGCAAGAAAATGGGCAGAAACGCCTGAAGCAACCTTTATATCAGCCGCTGCTCAGCAATGCAACGCTTGTAGCAATGGCATCAGGACTTCCTGTTATCACAACCAGAAACAACGGCGTGGCGGAACTGATACAGGATGGAGAGGAAGGCTTTGTACTGGAGGACTTTACGAACTATGATGCTCTGGCGGAAAAAATAGGCATTGCCCTTTCCAGCCGCGAATCTATGGGATATAAGACAAGACTCAAAGCAGAAGAGTATCCCATTGAAAAAGCAGCGGAAGAATTTATGCAATCCATATCCGGGCTAATACCATATAATTGACCCGTCTCTTGTCATGAGTTCCAGTTTGTATTATTCGTTGCTCTTTTTTTCGCTTATCGCTATTTTCTGAGCAAGGTCTTTTACCTGAGAGGTAAGTCTGGTAATCTTTACTGAATAGTGCAGGTTAATCAATATAACGAATACGAAACCAATAATAAAAAGGGTTGTAGTCTCAGTCCTTGCGCCGATTAAATATGTCAGCCATTCCATGAGATCATACCAGAGGACAAGCACAACTGTTCCTATGCCTGTAAGCAGCCACAGGAACGAATATTCCTCAGCAAGTTTTCGTCTTCTCACCATCTCTATGATAATTAAAAAAAGGCCGGCGCCCATTATCAAGGCAAATATTTTCTGTTGAGCTGTCATAACTTTTACTCCTTTGTCAGTAGTGTAACTAAGATTGAAAGCATCATTTTAAAAATATAATACAACAGCTTGATGATTCCGCCATGCATAGACCTTTTTGCAGCATTATGCATTATAGCAGGAACTTCTTTAAACCTGAACCCTTGTCTGTGAAGCATTATAATTACGTCTGCATCAGGATAATCCACAGGATACGCATCGCTTGCATAAAATTCCATCACCTTTTTGTTTAAAGCCTGAAAACCAGAGGTAGGGTCTGTTATCTCCCTGCTGGTAAAAATTGATGCGATAAGACTGAAGAAATACATCCCAATCCTCCTCACAAAAGGCGCTTTATAGTTACTCTTATCCATAAACCTTGAACCAATAGTAATATCAACCTCATCAGCAATCACTGGTTCGATAAGTGTTTTAATTGACATCGGATCATGCTGCCCGTCAGCATCCATCTGAACCGCAAATTCATATCCTTTCTTCAAGTCATATTTTTAAGGCATATTTGAATCCGGTCTGCAGCGCTCCTCCATAACCGAGGTTGAACGGCAAGGTTATCACCAGCGCGCCTGCTGCTTTGGCCTCATCCGCTGTGCTATCTTTCGAGCCATCATCAACAACAACGATGTCCGCATCCGAAACTTTCCTGATGCCCGCTATGGTGGAGGCAATCCTCCCCGCCTCGTTGAAAGCCGGGATAATGATTGTAAATGGGTTCCGTGCCAGTAGCTCTGTCATTGCGTTACAGTCGTTTCGCCTTTTTCTCGGCCCTGATCGCAAAATACATTGCGATAAAATCTTTGAGCACGTTCCATGGCTTCATCCTGATGAGCAGTTTCAGAAGATAAACCGGCCTTTTGAAAAAACTGTTCACCGCAAGATCCCTGAGCCGGAGCAACTCCGGTGAATTAAGCGACTCGTTAAGCGGTATGGGAGGTGTATTGACGCTTCCGAAATCGTTCCATGTGGGAAGCGGGATATTATTATCCAGACAATGCTGATAAAGTTCTGTCCCGGGCAATGGAATAGCAATAGCAAATGAGGCATATTCCTGGTCAAGCTCACATGCAAGACGAATCGTGTCCAGCGCCGACTCCTTTGTCTCACCGAGATGACCGATCATGAAATTCCCTGCGATAAAAAGCCCCGCTTCTCGCGACAGAGAATAAGCCTTTTTGATCTGATCGATCGTGATATGCTTGAACATACGGTTCAGTATCTCCTGATTGCCGCTCTCTACGCCGAAGCAGATCCAGCGCACAGACGCCTCACGCATCTTCTTCAAGGTAGGGAGATGGGATCGTGTCAACCCTCGACGAAACCATGATTTCCAAACGCTCATTATATCGTTTTTCGATAAGGTAGTCGCAGATGTCGCTAACCAGCTTTCGATTTGCTGTAAAAGTATCGTCCTGAAAATAAAGTATCCGTATCTTCCATACGTTCATGAGGTAATCGATCTGGTCCTTGATCTGCTGCACACTAAAGAAGCGAATGCCCTTGCCGAACACTGTATGCACAGCACAAAAGTTGCACTTGCCGACACATCCCCTGTCGGTAAAAATTATTCCCAGCGGCTTTAGATAACCGCTAACCCAGTTATTCCATCCATAGGAGCGGTAGAGCAAAGGGTCAAGAAGGTGAAACGCCGGGATGGGTAGTCTTGTCAAATCCTTGATCGGAGCTCTGCGCTCGGTTACAGCCGGTTGCCCCCCTTTCCGGTAAGCAATGCCCGCAATAGCGCCGGGGTCTTCTCCACGATCAAGCATCCGCAAAATTTCGACAATTGTGTCATCGCCCTCACCGATAACGCAGATATCAATCTCACGTACATCAGCGAGCGTTCGCTCCGGCATGGCAGAAACATGGGGCCCGCCGACAATAACCGTAACACCGGGGGCCAGCTGTTTCAACTTCTCGAAGAAGATCCTTGTAATGTCCATTGTGGCAGTCATAATATTCGAACCAACAGCGAACGGCTCTAATGAAGCAACGCGTTCCACGGTCTGGGCTAACGTCAGCTGTTCCGCATCACCATCAATGATGCTCACGTTATAGCCGGCCTTCTCTGCGGTAGCTGCTATACTCGCCAACCCCATCGGAGGACTAATGCCCACAAAGTCCTGGAGGTTATGGTAGGCATTCTCAATAGTCGGAATAACTACAAGCACCAGTTTCTTCATGCCGTCACCTGTTGCCGGCACTTCCTGTCCTGAGAGGATTTCACTGTTTTTCATGTATTTAAAATACCATGTCGGAAGGTTATATGAAAACCTGTTCCGGCATATCTTCTTTTTCTATCCTCGCAAAAACTCTAAGCTTGTTGTGCGTAAGCATACCGCCCGCCCATGCAAAGGGCACAGAAAAATATCCTGATGAGATATCACGGAATCCCCTCTCTCTGAGAAAGCTTATTGTCTCATCCTTTCCCCAGAACCTCACATGAGTCCTATCGTGATCATAGCCTTTTCTCCCCGGAACTTCGATGCAGATACTTCCTCCGTGCTTGAGGACACGTCGAATCTCGGCGAATGCCTCCTCAGACCGGTCAAGATGTTCAAGAACGTTGTTAAGAAGGATGCCGTCAAAAAAATCTGCACTGAACGGGAGATGATAGGCATCCGCCTGCAGACAGTTCAGACCTTTTGATATGCAGTGTTCCACGCAATCTCTGTTTATATCGATGCCGACAGCATCAGAATACGCTTATAGAAACTCGCCGATACCCGCGCCGATATCAAGGACTCTCCCCTGAAAAAAGCGGAGAATAGGAGACATTAAAATTCTGCGCAACAGCCTCAGTCCCCTGCCGCGTTTTTGCAGATATCTAAAGTATTCAGACTGCCCCAGGTAAGCTCCTGTAGAGATCTGCATAGCGCGATGCAACGGCTTCGATATAATAATTTTCCCGTATGGTCCGGTATGCTTCAACAGCAAGTCTTTCTCTTTCCGACGGATCTGAAAGCAAAAATAATATCGCATCCCTAAGTGCGGACACATCGCCACAAGGTACGAGAATGCCGTTCCTTCCGCTCTCGATGACATCTACCACTCCGCCGATCTTCGTGGCAATAACCGGAAGTCTGCAAGCCATGGCCTCAAGGAGAGAATTGGGCATGCCCTCGGCCTCCGAGGTGAGAAGGTACAGGTCGGTCACCTGAAGATAATCGAGAACATTCGGGACATTCCCCCTGAAAACAACGACTTCAGTGATCCCAAGAGCTACTGTCGATCTCCTGAGATCTTCCATAAGTTCCCCTGTCCCGAGAATCACGACCCTGTGCCAGAGCTCGAGCATTAAAAGATTCCAGATATGGTTATGCCATTTCCATTTTCCAGATGTATGCTCATCAAGAATCTTTTTTACTGCTTCTTTTTTAAAATAACCCCTTTGCATTGCTTTTTCACTTAATAATATGTCGCAGGCCATATCTTTTAGCTCATTTCTAAACCAATGGTCTATTGGAACAACAAAGCCCATCTTTTTCCTTGTAAGTATTTCATCCGGCAATATCCCTTTCATCGCCTGTTTGAGAATATATTTTGTCGTCCACCCCTTAAGCTTCAATTCTGCAGGAATCCTCGCAGCAAATTCCATAAACTCATGATCCAGGAAAGGGGAGCGGGCCTCGAGAGAGTTTGCCATCGAGGCGATATCAACCTTAACGAGAAGGTCGTCGGGGAGATATGTCATGACATCGGCATACAGGGTCTTATCAAGAAAATTATCAGCATCAGCATCCCTGTATTTTTCAAAGAGCAGGGCAAAAGAATCCTCAGATGATACCTTTGATAAAAAATCATCCGAATATATACCGGCTTTCATCTCTGTTGTGAAGTGGCTTAGCAAGGATACATTCCTTATCTCTGCAGACTTAATGTATTCCTGAAAAAAACGCTTTAACTTCCAGGAAAAATTGCCCGGATGATCGCCATGAGGCAACAACATTACCAAAGGCAAAAGCCCCTTCGCAAATGAAGCGGGAAAAAATCTTTGATACATAATAAGTTGGAATAGCCGATGAATCAGCGAAGGGTTCATTGTAATGCCATACAAGCTTATCTATAATGTCCAATGCTTTTGGTTCAACAATAAATTCCGTATGGTCTGTCTTGAACTTTTCGGCAACCATACGGGCATATTTTAATTCATTGTAAGCCTCTTCCTTAAACCCTATTGAAAAAGTCTTTACCGGCTCCCTCATCATACCTGACATCATGGCCACAACAGCACTCGAATCAATACCACCGCTCAGAAAGGCGCCAAGGGGCACGTCACTTATGAGCCTTATCTTCACAGCTTCTTTAAGCCTCTCTACTATTTCATGTTTCAGGTCCTCGATGCTTGTTTTATGCTTCGGGATATAAGAAAGCTTCCAGTATTTTTTTATCTCCGCCCGCCCGTTCTTTAATACGAGATAATGAGCGGGAGGAAGCTTCTTAATTCCCTCAAAAGCCGTCCACGGTGAAGGCACGTCCTGATACGTAAGGTAATGATGAATAGCAGTATAATCCGGTTTTCTCTCAAGGCTTTCATCCTGAAGAATTGATTTTATCTCTGAGGCAAAAGAGAATGAATTTTCCGAATGCCGGTAGCAGAGGGGCTTTTTCCCTACTCTGTCCCTCGCGAGAAAAAGAGTCTGTTTCCTTTCATCCCATATAGCGAATGCAAACATACCCCTTAGATGTTTCAGGCATTCTACGCCGTATTCTTCATATGCATGCAGGATGGTCTCCGTATCACTCCTTGAGCGGAATGAATGCCCCTTTTTTATCAAATCTTCCCTCAGTTCATGGAAATTATATATCTCGCCGTTATAGACAATCCAGACAGTCCCGTCCTCGTTCGACATAGGCTGATGTGCAATCGGCGAGAGATCGATTATAGACAGGCGTCTATGACCAAGACCTACAGACGGGTTATACCTCTGCTGATTGCTGACTGCTGATTGCTGATGTATATCCCTTCGTCGTCAGGCCCACGGTGGGAGAGGCAGGAGGTCATCCGTCTAAGGAGGTCTTCGTTGACAGGCTCGCTGTTAAAGTTTATTTTCCCGCAGATGCCGCACATGTGTTAGCTTTGATTGTCCTCCATCCTTGACAGGTAAAACGTGAATACCCTGCGGCAGAGACCGCAGGGTGTAATATTTATTAAACCATTTTAATTATGAAAGTATAAGACTCAATGGCAATGCCCACAATCGTTCGCCGAGTTTTACAGCTCTTTCCCCATTATAGGCAAGTATTGCTGCAACACAATGGGGCGTATAAGAAAGAAATGCCTTAATGCCGGAAAGATCTTTTTCGTACCATCTTGACGATGCCTTAACTTCAATTGCGATACACTTGCTGCCTTCTTCTATCACAAAGTCCACTTCATATCTGCCCTGAACATTCCAGAAATGAAGCGCTGCCTGCGGCCAGCTTGAATCAATTATTCCCAAGAGATTCTGAGAAACAAAAGTCTCGAACATTGAGCCCCTGAGCATTTCCGATTCAAGTTTCTCTATTCCTGCAAGATAACAGGCAAGCCCAGAGTCGCTTATATATAGTTTGGAGGATTTTATCAGCCTGCTGGCTTTATTTCTAAGATATGGGCTCATGCGGTGAATAATAAATGATGTTTCAAGCAATGAAAGATATCTTGATGTGGTTGCCGTATTTAATTTTGCATCTCTTCCAAGCTGACTTGGACTTAAAAGTTGTCCTGTTCTGTGGGCTGCTAAATGAAGAAGATGCCTGAATGAGACCATATTCCCGATCTGGCTCAGGTCCCTTACGTCTCTTTCAATATAGGTCTGCTCGTAACCCTTAAACCACAATAACCTGTCTTTCACTTCCCCCAGACAAACCGACGGCATTCCACCAGTAAGAATTTCAGATGCTGCGACAGAAGGGATAGCTGCATCTCCGGAAATTACCTGTTTATCCATAAACTTTTGAAGAAATGGTTTTTCATCAATATTGCCCCTAATCTCGCGGCGTGTAAAAGGCTGCATGTTAAAATAAACCGCTCGGCCTGCAAGACTTTCTGAGACGCCTCTGAGGAGGGAAAAATTAGCAGAGCCGGACAGTAAAAATCGTCCTGCCACTCTCTTTTTATCCACCTTTCTCTTTATAGCCGTCAGTATCTCAGGACACTTTTGCGCCTCATCGACTGTAATAGGCTCGTCAGTGTCAAGAAATCCCTCAGGATCACTTTTCGCTGCCTCAAGGTATGTAAAGTCATCAAAGGTGATATATCTTCTATTCTTAAGCTCAGGCTGTCTCTGCAAAAAGGTGCTCTTCCCCGTCTGTCTCATACCGGTAATAACAACCACAGGCATTTCATTTAATGCATTATGTATCTGGTTTCCTATTTCACGCCTGAAATATTTCACTGTCATAATATCTCATACTATAATGGCATTTTGCCACTATGTCAAGTAAGCCTTAGTTACACAAAAAATACCATTTTATCTTTCCGCAGATTCCGCACATGGATTAGCTCATGGCTCATAGCTCGTGGTTCATAGTTGACAGAAAAGGCTTAATTAAAAAGGATCCTGATTTTAACCTCTTATAATTTGCTCAAAGAATTTCTTGACCTCATTCCATTCATCTTCGGATAAAGACATCCTTTTACCATTCTTTAGAAGAACTACCGCATCCCAGTTTCTTTCTGCATCATCAAAATAGACAATACTTCTCTTTATCTGATACAGAACATTGGGGTCTATCATGTATTTCACAAATAGTTTTTCTGCCAATAAAGGAAACTTATAATCGTATCTCTGCATTAGAAACTTCACATCGATAAAATCCTTTGCCTCTCCGCGCTGATGGATAGCAATTATCTTCATCAAGACAATATCAAGCGGAGAGGCTATCTTTATCTGGAAATGGTCTTCATAAAATGCAGGTTCAAGATTTTTATAGGGATATTTAAACAGGCTGAATTTGACCCCGTCGAGATAGCACAATAGAGTATCCTGCTTTTCTGTTAGAACCTCGTAATTAAATGTGCTTTTCAAGAAATATTCGAGGTTAAGGACATCAAAAGATTCATTGGTAAAGAGGTCTATATCAATAGACTCTCTGTGACCTAAATAAAGTGCAGCGGCAGTTCCGCCTGCCAGAAAGGTATCATCAGGAATAGGAATATCCTTGACCCTTTTTAATAGGGCTGCCATAGAGGCCGGTATTGCATGGAGAAACAAGATGTATCCTCTCTCTTGATATTTAAAATAAGACACCAGTAATTTACAGTCTTTGGGCTGAGAACTCGACTTTTTTTAATAACCTCTTTTATTTTTTCCAGACTATACCGATTAAAAAGAAATGCAACTTCTCTGTTGCCTCCAAATTCCAGCAGTCTTTCAATAATCCAGAAATAATGGCGATTATAATCAAGGGCATCAGGGTCCGCATCCCAGAAGTATTTTTTTATGTCTACAACACCATCAATCATACTTGTATAATTATACCTCTTATACCTCAAAAATCTCCACAGGTTCGCTGTTAAAATTTATCTTGCCGCAGATGCCGCACATACAAGCTTCGGTTTTTAGAGTACGGTATTACTTTTGATATAAAAAATTTCTAATTTTCATAAGAAACCTAGGTAGATCAAAATGAAAATATGCACTAAACAAGGCTATAATTATTCTGATTTTGAAGGGCCAGTTTACTACTGTCATACCTTTTAGACTTTCTTTAATAAGTTTCTTGCCAACATTATAATCCTTATTTGAAATTTTCATTAACCCAAGCGATAGATAGGCGATTGCACCTCTCTTTTCAACATGTCGTGTAAGGTTTAGTTTTCTTAAATCTACATAATAAGTTTCAACAAATTCATCACAATATCTCAGAAATCCCTCAAAAATTTCCTCATTTCTATTCATTGTTATAGAAAGCGGATGCCGCCTCCAGTAGCCAAGAATTTCGGATAGTGTAACATCAATTCTGTAAATATGAATCAGGGTATAATTCTCAATGGTCAAAACAATCTCTTAAAGAGAAAGGAGAATTATACCCATGAAGAAGAGTTTATCAAAGAAGGCGAAAAAAGTCATTGAGGAGAATCTGGAAGAGTTCAAGGCAATGCGCCGCTGAAAGAGTTGACGAGGATAGGAGCAAGGATGATGTTGCAGGTAGCCTTAGAAGAAGAAATAACGGCGCATCTTGAGAGGGACTATTATGAGAGGACCTCCTCGGCGAAAGGGAGCCGGAACGGATCAAAACCCAGGACGGTAAAGATTGGCAGCGGAGACATTGGAATACGGATGCCGCAGGCGAGAAATGCCGGTGGGCCGTTTCATTCCCTGATACTGCCGCCCCGAGTGACGCAGATGGATGAAATACAGGAGGTCATACCACTTTTGTACATGAACGGACTATCGACGAGGAAGGTAAAGAAAGCTGTGGGCAAGCTCATAGGGCAGAAGGGGCTAAGCCATCAGAATGTAATGAGGATCAGCGGCAGGGTCGTAGAGGAGTTCGACGTCTGGAAAAAGAGGGACTTATCGACACTGCAGGTGATATATCTCATCCTTGACGGGATACGGCTGGGGGTGAGAGCCGGCACGACAGAGAAAGAGGCGGTGCTGGTGGCATGGGCGTTTATGGAGGATGGCAGCAGGGAGCTTGTCGGTGTATCACTCGGCAACCGGGAATCATACAATGCATGGAAGGGATTTCTGGAGGATCTTGTGCGGAGGGGAATGAGCGAGCCGATGCTCACCGTTATAGATGGGTGTCCGGGGCTCATCAAGTCGGTTGATGAGGTCTTCCCTGAATCGGACAAACAGAGATGCACCAAGCACAGGACTGAAAACGTGTTGGATAAGGTGCTGGAACAGGACAGGGTATCGGTGAAGGAGTCAGTGCGGAAGGTATTCTATGCCTCAACCTATGAGCATGCAAAGGAAGCATTAGAGATGTTCAAGAAAAAATGGAGCATGAAATATCCTTCAGCGGTCGAGTGTCTCACCGAAGATATAGAGAGCTGCCTGACCTACTACAAATATCCTTATCAGCATTGGCTAAGGATACGGACGACCAATGTAGTGGAGCGGAGTTTCAAGGAGGTGAAGCGAAGGGTAAAAGGGATAGGACGGTTTCAGAATGAGGAGCGTGCGCTGACCATGGTTTACTGGCAGCTCAAAGAGCTGAGATGGAATGGAGTGATTATGAACAAAGAGGCAAAGGCAATCCTCGCTAAAATCCGCATATCAAGGATTCAGAAGATTGCGGCATAATTGAAGCTATGAAAACCGTTGAGAATAAAGCCCTGAGGAGATTTTACAGAAAAGAGTTGACGGAACGCTCTACTTTGCGGAAATAAAGCATTCCTGAAATAAATATCATCACTGCAACAACTGATGGATGCCCAGCAAACTCCAGTTGACTGGCTGATGGCCGAGTGTTGCGGCTCTGAACGCCTCTATGATTCCTGCCATTGGATTCAGCGAGAGCATCCAACGGTATTTTTCAGGGAATAGTGTCACAGGATAAATCACAGGTGTAACAAACATCCATATCTGTACAATAAAAGGGATTACATGCTGGAAATCCCTGTATTCCACATTAAGCGCTGAAAGCCAGAGCCCGCATCCGACAGCAACAAGGAAGGTCAGAAATATCAACACCGGGATCATGAGAATGCCTGAAACGCTTGGAGTAAATTGGTAGAAGAACATCATGCCTATAAGGATTATAAAGGCGATAAAGAAATCCAGGCCGAGAGCAGTCTGTTTGTATTTAACCTTTATATCCCTCCATGCGAGAAAATATAAGAGTTCCCTGAATGCCCACAACTCTTTGAAGTTTACAGGAATACAGCCTTTCTCATGTTTGATTATGAGTTCATGCTTCATTGTAATATTTAAAACTTTTCATTTCTGAACAGGCTACCGCCATTCAGGGTTACATTCCCTTCCGTCAGAAAAAAATACATCTTGATTGTTCATCGGCTACACACAGCTTATGTCGTCTTTAAGCCATGACAAGAAACGCCTTATCTACAACAACTCTTGCCTGATACTCAATTGCAGTCAGAAGTAAAATTACGCGCTCCTGACCGCTTATCTCCTTCTCAAAGATTCCATTCAACCCCTGCAATGGACCATCTTTTATGGTCACTCTATCGCCGCGCTTGAGATCAGGCGGCTTTATGGTAATAATCCCATCTTCCTCTTGAGCTCTTATCATATCAATAATCTCATCTGAAACAGGCCATGGCAAATCTCCACCGACAATCCTTCTGACACCCCGCGTATACTTAATCATATGTGCGGTAGTTTCGGGTTCAAATTTCACAAATACATAACAGGGGAAAAGCGGGCTGATTTTATTTCTATAAGCGCCTTGCATATACTTCTTCTGTTTTAATCTCGGATTAAAGACCTCAATGCCTGCATTCTCAAGCGAACCAGCAACAGCATCTTCTCTTTTCGGCTTTGTGTATACCGCATACCACTGCATCTTATTCTCTTCCTGTCTCATGGCTAAGTACTTGATAACTTTTATATTGCAGCGGGAATATGCTCTTCACTTTTTCCGGATGGATACCTTCTTCTGCAAGTTTCATATAAACCTCATCTCTTTTAAGAAAAGAACTTACAATCACAAAATCAGCGTCAATCTCTTTAATCTTTTCAAACGGCATTATTGTGTATTTGAAGAAATCTTTGCCTGCGCGCTCTATGTCAACAATCCCTGCAAACCTTATATCAAACTCCTGCAAGGAAAGATACGCTATCTCTGCAGACTCATCTGCGCCTGCAAAAACAACACTTTTGACACCCTCCTTATGAAGACTGCTGAAAAGGTCTTTAAAGTCCCTTCTTGCCTCCCTGTAAAGATTCGTAAAGTTTTGAAGGTGATGATAAGTCAATCGGGTCTTTTCAGTAAAACCCTTTGGCGTGAGATAATAAGCATATCTTTTGGACGGAATAGCCTTTACAGTGATATATCCTTTTGAGACAAGGTTTTTTATGTATGAGTTAACAAGGCCGAGGGCTACGTTGAGTTTCTTGCTAAGGTCACGCTGTGAAAGCGGCTCTCCTTTAGATATCTCTTCAAGAAGCAGTAAAGACTTGTAAGTGTCCTGATTTCCTTGCTTTTCATCGTTCACATTCTGAACGTTCATAAACTGAACATATCACACACTCATATGTTCTGTTGTTCTGTCAACCAGAAAATGCAGTTGGCAGGGATATAGGTGACTGAAAAGTCTTTTGCAGCAACACCTTAAACATGCCATGATCAATTCTTGATGTGCATAATTTTATACAGGCAGCCTTTGTGAATTGCATCATGGCATAAGATAAATCCTGTTGTATCTAAAGACTTTGAAGGCATCTATGCCCTGTGCTTTAAGGTTTATTGTATTTTGGGGGTTACCTATCAAGTGGCTCTGCTTTATCAATAAGCATTACCGGAATATCTTCCATTACCGGATATTTAAGTTTGCAATGGCTGCAAACCAGCCATTTCCCGTCCTCTGTCAGGTGCACTTCATTCTTGCAAGCCGGACATGCAAGAATCTTCAGGAGTTCTTTAGAAATTCCCATTTAAACCCTCCGTTTCAGGCTGGCGCCTCATTTTTAAATCCAAAAATCAACAGCCATATAAACTTAGAATATTCATTCATGACTCTCTTCCTGTCTCTTTCCCTCTTCCACCACTCATCAAACCTAAACCAGCTCTCCTCAGCAGGCGCGCTTATTATCTTTATCTTATCACCCATGACCCTCTTAAATATTTTCAATGCCCTTCTGCTGTGATAAGGAGAAGTGACAATTATGCATGATTTATATCCGTGCTTATCCATTAGCTCTTTTGTAAATATCGCGTCTTCTTCAGTAGTTCTTGATTTATCCGCAAGCAGGATTGCGCTCTTTGGCACGCCGAGATGCTCAACATGTTCCCGCATAAGAGTTGCCCATGTATATTTCCAGACAAGCGGGCCTCCTGTCAGTATAATCCTATCCTTTCTTGACCATCCTTCTTTAAAAAGTTTTACACCGTGCTCAACCCTCTCAGTTTCTTCACCTGCAAGCACAACTATGACATCTGCCGGCTTGAGTTCATCCTTATAATATAAAAATCTTCCTGCCTCTTTTAATATAAACCCATGTCCTATATACAAAAGAACCGCAAGGATAATAAAAGCAATCAATATCTTAAGACATTTAAACATCCTGCCTCCTGCCTGGCATGGTTTTCAGATACCACATGAAGAGTTTAAATCCTGCCATTGCCTTTCTGATCAAATCTTTAACCCTGCTTTCCAATTTTCTTTTGCTTATATGTCCCGATGTATAGCGCTAATCTCAACAGGATGTTTTTTTATAAGCGCCGCTATTTTTTCGGTTATCGCAGGAGAACGATGCCGTCCGCCTGTGCATCCGATACCGACAGTAAGATACGCCTTGCCCTCTTTTATATAGAGCGGGATGAGAAAATCAAGAAGTCCCTTCAGCCTCTTGATAAATTCTTTTGTCTGAGGCTTCTCAAAAATAAATTTTTTAACAGGCTGGTCTATACCCCGCAGTTCCTTGAGTTCAGGTATGAAGTTTGGATTTGGAATAAACCTCACATCAAAGAGAAGGTCAATGTTCTGCGGCACACCAAACTTATACCCGAAAGATATAAACGTTAATGCCATAGCCTTGGACTTCTTGGTATTGCTGTATAACGAAGTAATCAGATGCCTCAGTTGATGGGGCGTGTAAGACGAGGTATCTATAATCCTGTCAGCCTCTTTTCTTAGAGGCAAAAGCATATCCTTCTCCTTCTCTATTGACTGATCAATATCAGCGTTGCCTGAAGACAAAGGATGCGGCCTTCTTGTCTCTTTGAATCTCCTTACAATAACACCTTTCTCCGCCTCGAGGAATACGATTTCAGTCCTGTATTTCTTCTTCAGGAGCAGCAGTGCAGAATCTATTTTAGAAAGAAATGCCTGCTCTCTAATGTCAATGCCTACGCATATTTTTGTTATATTGCCTTTCTTTGGCAGTCTGGATACAAATAAGTTAATAAGCGTGACAGGGAGGTTGTCAACACAAAAGAAACTGCTGTCCTCAAGCGCCCTTAATGCAACAGTCTTCCCCGAACCTGAAAGACCGGTGATTATCACTATTGTAGGTTTCAATTTCATACAAGATATACGATACCTGATGCGTGATGCATGATTATCCTCCATCTCGAAGCGAGTCTCCGCTGAGAGTCACTCCGACTTGTATCTTGCATCATGCAGCCTGTTGCATCCTGCACCACTCTTATTTCACAGGCTCTATGAGCCCGAAGTTTCCATCGCGCCTGCGATATACAACATTGATATCGCCGCTCACTTCATTGGTGAAAACAAAAAAATCCTTGTCAATGAGCTCCATCTGCATTACCGCCTCATCCGGCCCCATGGGTTTCATGTCAAACCGTTTCTTCTTTATAATTTCGCCTGTTTCCTGAGGCGCTTCCTGTAATGCCTCCTCTATATTCTTCCCTTCGCCTTTTCTGTGGGATACAAGTTTTTCTTTATATTTCTTTACCTGCTTCTCAAGTTTTTCAACCACTTCGTCTATCGAAGAATAGATTTCACCTGTGACTCCCTCTGCCTGTATCATAACTCCATTCACTTTCAGCAGCACCTCTGCCTTATGCCTGTATTTTTCTATGCTGAGAGTCACAACAGCCTCGGTGATATTTGAAGAATACCGCTCAAATTTTTTAATCTTCTCTTCCGCATAATTCTTAAGCGCTGGAGTTAAATCCAGATGCCTCCCGTTGACTATTATATTCATAATTATCCTCCTTTTAGTCTAATCTCTTTCTCTGATGCTGAGACGGCACTTTAAGCTCATCTCTGTATTTTGCGATTGTTCTCCTCGCTATTACTATGTTTTGGCTTTTAAGCAGCTCAACGATACGCTGGTCGCTCAATGGCTTCCTGTGGTCTTCCTCTGATACTATCTTCTTTATCAGGTCTTTTACAGAGGTGGAGGAGACTGATCCAGTATCGCTCTGCAGGGCGCTGCAGAAAAAAAACTTAAAACACAAAACACCATGACTGCAGGACAGATATTTATTGGACGTAACCCTGCTGATAGTGCTTTCGTGCAGACTGAGTTCAACCGCAACATTTTTGAGGTTCAAAGGCTTCATATACTGGACGCCTCTGTCAAAAAAATCCCGCTGAAAATTAATTATGCTCTCTGTCACCCTGTATATCGTCCTATTCCTCTGATCAAGGCTTTTTAACAGCCAAGAGGCAGAGCGCAATTTTTCATCAAGGAATTGTCTTTCCTCTTTTGAAAAAGAATTCTTCTGGAGCATAAGTTTTTTATAGTAGCTGTTTATTCTCAGTTTCGGCAGTCTTTCCTCGTTCAGGATTATCTGATAGCCGTCATCACCCTTAACCACAAATACATCAGGGATAACATAATCGGTATTCGCGTTAAAAAAATTCCTTGCCGGTCTCGGCTCCAAACCCTCAATGACCTTAACAGCAGCAAGCGCTTCGTCAACCGAAGTATTGCACAGCCGCGCTATCTGCTGATACTTCTTTTTTTTAAGCTCCTCCATATTGTTAGCAATAATTCTCTCGGCAAGACTTCCGGCAATTCCCAGCAGCTTCAGCTGCAGCATCATACACTCTTTAAGGTCTCTCGCGCCTATGCCCGGCGGATCAAAGCTCTGTACGACATCAACAGCCTTCCTTACGTTAAGGATATTCTCATTTGTGCTTGCTGCAATTTCCTCATCAGTAGCTGTGAGATAGCCGTTTTCATCAATATTGCCTATTATAGTTTCTCCTATCAACCTGATATCCTCTCCAGCGTCGGACAATCTCAACTGCCACAGAAGATGGTCATAAATATCAGGAGTTTTGCTTGCAAACTGCTCAAAGGAAACAGGCGTATTCGTTCCCTGCCCGAAATATCCAAGGTCCCTTCCATCACTGCTCCTCTCTTCAAAATATTCATCAACACTAAAGGCGGCTGAACCTGATATCATCTTTTCAAG
>JAHILQ010000149.1 GCA_018896985.1 Nitrospinota bacterium | reverse complement strand
GTCATTGAATGCTGAGACTACGCCCTTTACCGCAAGCCTTTCCTCCGGCGGTGTCTCAATAAGGCTCATTCCTCTTATGCCTGACAGCGCCATATTAAGCGTCCTCGGTATCGGAGTTGCGCTTAGAGTCAGCACATCAACACCCTTTTTGATCTCTTTGATTTTCTCCTTCTGCGCAACGCCAAAACGGTGCTCTTCATCTATTATTAGCAGGCCGAGGTTATGAAAACCGATATCCTTTCTGAGCAGTGCGTGGGTTCCTATCAGGATGTCAATCTCTCCTTTCGCGGCTCTGCGGATAGTCTCTGTCTGCTCTTTTTTTGACTTGAATCTGCTCAGATAATCCACTGTAACGGGAAACGCAGAGAACCTCTGACTGAATGTCCTGTAATGCTGGTCGCATAAGAGTGTCGTAGGGACGAGCACAGCAGCCTGCCTGTTGTCATAAACTGCCTTGAATGCCGCTCTCATGGCAACCTCTGTCTTTCCGTAACCTACATCTCCGCACAGAAGCCTGTCCATCGGCTCTTCTGACTCCATGGCAGCCTTAATCTCTTCAATTGCCCTCACCTGGTCAGGTGTTTCATTATAATAAAAAAAATTATCAAACTCACTGTGCAGTTCTGAATCTGCGCTGAATGAAAACCCTCGTGAAACATGTCTTTCCGCATAGAGTTTAAGGAGTTTCTCCGCCATCTCTTTTATCCTCTTACTTGCCTTCTCCTTAGTCCTCTGCCACGTCTTTCCACCGAGCCTGTCTATCTTCGGAACAATGCCCTCTTCAGCATGATACTTACTTATCCTCTCTATTCCATAAAGCGGAAGATAAAGCCTGTCGCCTCCTGAATACTCCAGAACCATGAGGTCGCCCTCATAGCCTTCTATTGTCTGCCTCACGAGACCCGTGAATTTCCCGATTCCATGGTCCCTGTGCACAATAAAATCTCCCGTGGACAGGTCATCCAGTGATATAAGAAGCTCTGACACTTTTGATTTTTTTATTGGCCTGAATGCAGGCCTTTCGCCGAAGATTTCTTTTTCGGTAAGGATCAGAAATCCTGAAATAAAAAATCCTGATGATAGATCTCCAACAGTTATTGACATATTCCCCTCATATTCAGCGATGTTTTCTTTCGCAACAAGAGGCGCAATAACATCCTGATTCATAAAAATATCTCTCAGCCTCTCAGCCTGTCCTTTTGATGCCGCAACCATAACCACCCTGTTATCCTTTGTTAATGCTTTAACTGCGTCAGGAAGCTCATAAATGGATTTTCTCTCATTGTGGTATATGCCGTAACCCGCCAATGAAAGAAGACCTGCATCAATGACTTTACCTTCCTTCAAATCCCCCCTTCCCCCCTTTTCTAAAGGGGGGGGGATTACTGAATGTGGTATCGTTGGAAACGAAAATTTTGAAAGGACAACAGCGCCTTGAGGAAAATCACATGGATGGTGAATGGAATCAGAGTAAAAACAATTCGCATCTTTAAATACTGAGAAGATGTTCCCGGCCTCTGAATGTTCCGCTGCAGGCAGGACAGTAAATTCCTCAATCTTTCTTATTGATTTCTGTGTGCTTACATCAAACATCTTTATTGTCTCAATTACATCTCCGAAAAATTCAACTCTCAATGGATTCTCTCCTGTTGAAGGGAATATGTCAAAAAGCCATCCCCGGCGGCTGAACTCTCCATGTTCAACAACTATCGGGACCTGTTTGTATCCAAGATGAACTAACTTCTGCTCCAGCACGTCTCTGCTGATTTCAAGATGCTGCTTCAGTATCAGAACACTGCTTTTTAACTCACTCACCCCGCAAAGCGGAGCTTTCGCTGCATCATTTGACGTTACAACAGAATCGCCGTCTCTGAATCTATAAGCCGCCTCCGCCCTTTTTCCGCATACATCAGGCCCGTCTGGTTCAGGGAGAAAGAAAATGCTGTTAGTCTCATGCAGGTGAAGAACAGACCGGAAAAACAATATATTCCTGTACAAAGCCTCTGCGGTTTCCTCTGTTGATTCAACCATAATAAACGGTTTTTCCTGTATTGCGAGAAAAAGCGCCATGGAAGAACCGCCGAGGTTATAAATGCGGGAGGAAGACGGAATACTTTTTATTTTATCTAAGAAAGGCGTGAAATCCATCTCTGAAGTTACAGCTTTTTTATTTTCTCAATTAACTTTGTAGTAGATATGCCCTTGACATAAGGAAGGCTGCGGGTCTCCTTTGCAATATCAGAACCTACAATATCTTCTTTTTCCCAGTCACCGCCCTTGACAAGAACATCCGGCTTTAGAAGATTAATCAACTCATAGGGCGTTTCTTCATCAAAAAGGGTTACATAATCCACCATCTCAAGCGAAGCGAGCACCTCTGTCCTTTGATCTTGCGGATTAAGAGGCCTTCCGGGTTTTATCTTAGAGACAGATTTATCCGAGTTCAACCCAATGATAAGCAAGTCTCCGAGCGCCTTTGCATCCCTGAGATACCTTATATGCCCTGCATGAATAATGTCAAAGCAGCCGTTGGTAAAGACAATCTTTTTACCGGCAGCCTTCGCCTCATCAATCTTCGTTTTCAGCTCTTTCCAGTCAAGCATTTTATGCATACAATTAAAAATTAAAAGTTAAGGGATTGTTTTCTCTGAGATAAACCTCATTATATCATTATAAAAAGCAAAAGCCATTAGCGTGATAATTATTCCAACTCCTATTCTCTGGGCTATCATCATTACTTTCTCGCTCAGAGGTTTCCGCCTGACAGCTTCAATGCCGAGAAACAGTATATGCCCTCCGTCAAGAACAGGGATCGGCAAAAGATTAAGCACACCCAGGTTTATACTTATCACAGCCATAAACACAAAAAAGTTCATAGCTCCAAGAGATGCCTGCTGTCCTGCCATCTGGAATATCATTATCGGCCCGCCCAATGTTTCAGCCGGGACAATCCTTTGTATAAGCTTAATAACAACGACAAATATGAGCACAACCATATCCCATGTTCTCTTAATCCCCAATGACGCTGCCTCAATAGGATTATATTTTTTTATTACATTGTTGCCTGCCGGACCTATGCCTATGAGCCCGATTTGTTTCTCAGCGCCGTCAGGATACTTGAAGGTCTTTTTTTCAGGGGTTACAGTCAATTCCAGAAAATTTTCATCCCGTTTTATTTTAAGTCTCAGCGGTTTTTCAGGGCTTCCATGTATTATTGCCGTCATATCATGCCACGTTTTAATAGAAGCGCCTTCTATCTCAATGATTCTGTCGCCTTTCTTTATGCCGGCTTTTTCAGCAACAGCGTTTTTAATTACCTCGCCAACCTCGGGATACAAGAGAGGCATAATACCAATATCCATAACTTCTGTATTTTCACCGAATATGTTTTTCCCTGTTTTCTTTTCAGGAATTACGGGAAGCTCAATGATTTTCCCTTCTCTTTCTATTTTGAAAAGAAGCCTTTCACCACGGCTTTCATTTACAGAAACATCAATGTCATCCCATCCGGAGACAGTCTTGCCGTTAATTGCTGCAATCCTGTCGCCGGTCATGAGTCCACTCACAGCAGCAGGAGAATTCTCCATGACTTTCCCTACATAAGGCTTGGGCACAGGCACGCCTGAGAGAAATACAAAAAAGAAGATTGCAGCAGCAAAAAACAGATTAAATACAGGGCCTGAAAAAACTATAAGGAATCTTTTCCATACAGGCTGGTAATTATATGCAAACGGTTTATCTTCTTCTTTCAGTTCCTCGCCGGGCTCTTCTCCTAACATCTTCACATATCCGCCAAGCGGGACAGCAGAAACAAGATATTCCGTGTCTCCATATTTTTTACCTATTAGTTTAGGACCAAAACCCAAAGAAAACTTAAGCACCCTCACTCCAAGCTTCTTTGCAAAAAGAAAATGCCCGAGTTCATGCACAAATATCAGAATGCCTAATAATACTATCGCTGAAAAAAATGTCATTTTCTATCTCCTCAACTTTTAATTTTTAACTTTTAACTTAATAACTTCTTTTGCCTTTTCCCTTGCCCACCTGTCAGCCTCTACAACAGCATCAATCTCTAAGGCTGGTTTTCTCTCATGCACCTGCATCGTATTCTTAATGACAACAGGGATATCATTAAAACCTATCTCCCTTTGCATGAAGGCAGCCACCGCAACTTCATTCGCTGCATTAAGCACGGCAGGCATTGTGCCTCCCTCCTTCATTGCCTCATAAGCATATAAAAGACATGGAAAGCATTCCGTGTCAGGTTTCTCGAATGTGAGTTTGCCGACAGCGCTCAGGTCAAGAAACGGCATAGTGTCATCAAGCCTCTCAGGATATGTAAGGGCATAAGCTATAGGGCCCTTCATGTCAGGCACAGAGAGCTGTGCTATATAGCTCCTGTCCTTGAGTTCAATCATTGAGTGAACTATGCTCTGCGGATGTATAAGCACATCTATCATATCATGGGAGAACCCAAAGAGGCGATGCGCCTCTATAACCTCAAGCCCTTTATTCATCAGTGTTGCAGAGTCTATCGTGATTTTCTTTCCCATATCCCAGTTAGGATGTTTCAACGCGTCTTCTATTGTAACCTCGTTCAACTCGCTCCTGCTTTTACCGAGAAACGGGCCTCCTGATGCTGTAATCACTATCCTTTTTATAGATTCCCTGCCCCGCCCTTCAATGCACTGGAATATCGCACTGTGCTCGCTGTCCACAGGGATTATCTTAGCTCCGGACTTTACCGCATCCTTCATAACTATTTCGCCTGCGACTACAAGCGATTCCTTGTTGGCAAGTCCGATTGTCTTTCCTGCCCTTACAGCAGACAGTGTCGGAAAAAGACCTGCGAATCCGATTATCGCTGAAAGAACAAAATCAGCTTTATTGTACGATGCAACCTCTGCAATGCCGCTGTCGCCTGAAAGCACCCTTATCCCGAGTTTCTTTCTGAGTTCCAAAGCGCATGTCTCATCAGCCACTGCCGCAATCTCAGGATTAAATGCCTTAATCTGTTCTTCAAGCAACCCTATATTATTTTTAGCGGTCAGCCCGACAACCTTAAACCTGTCACGGTACCTTGAGATTACTTCAAGCGCGCTTCGCCCTATGGAGCCTGTCGAGCCTAAAATCGTTACATGTTTCATTTTATTAAGCCGAATGTTATAGAAATCCAATACAGCACAGGCCCTGCAAATAGCAGGCTGTCAATCTT
>JAHILQ010000148.1 GCA_018896985.1 Nitrospinota bacterium | reverse complement strand
TCGCCCTTCAGCTTGCAAAGGATGTTAGGAATTATCTAGAGATTTCTCCGTTCCCATTCGGAAAAACAAGAATTAAAAGACTAACAGGTTTTGAGCCGCCCATTTACCGGCTAAGAAGTGGCGATTTCAGGGTCTATTACCGGATATATCAAAAAGAGGTTGCAATTCTTGCCATTACACATAAAAAGGATAGCGAGAAGTTTTTGAAGAGGAAGAGATAGATGTTTAACGCAAATTCTGTCAAAGAGATTGTTAAGCTGTTTGAGATGCAGAAGAATGTGAAGGTGAGTTGAGAATAATCGCTGCATTGCATCTGACGTGCTGATAACCAAAAATCATTTGAAATGAAAAACAAAAGGCTTATCTCAATCTACAAGAAACTCTTTAAATCCTTTGGCCCGCAGAACTGGTGGCCGGGAGATACTCCTTTTGAGGTTGCTGTGGGAGCGATTCTAACACAGAACACGAACTGGGGAAATGTCGAGAAGGCGATAAATAATCTCAAAAAAGAGAAAGTCCTGAACGCAAAGGCTATTCATGATATGCCGGTAAACAGACTGGCTTCATTGATTCGGCATGCAGGATATTTTAATGTTAAGGCAAAGCGTCTTAAGGCATTTATTGATTTTCTGGTGAATGATTATCACGGAAGCATGAAGAATATGAAGAAAGAAGAGATGCATTCACTCAGGAAAAAACTTTTGAGTGTTAATGGCATAGGCCCTGAGACTGCTGACTCAATTCTTCTTTATGCACTGGATAAGCCCATTTTTGTGATTGATGCATATACCAAGAGGGTTCTCTCAAGGCATAATATTTTAGGGCATGTCGCAGACTCGACTCTACGAGATGAGACATACGATAAATTTCAGGAGCTTTTCCATTTGTCTCTGAAAAAGGATGTAAAACTTTATAATGAGTATCATGCGCTTTTTGTGCGGGTAGGAAAGACTTTTTGCAAGCCCAAGCCGAAATGCGAAAGCTGCCCGTTAAGTTTCTTAAAATAAACAGGTGAGACATGGTGTCTTCGCTCATTCTCGGTCGCCAGAGGCGACCTCCGAGGCTTTTGCCTCATGATTAATTTTATAAATCTAACTGTAGGAATATCGGCAAAAAAATCCGCTTAAATACCATGTCTCACCTGTTTATCTCTAATGCCATTCAACCTAACCCTGCTTATCACATTATGGTAATATGATAATTATGAAAACCCTTTCTCTCGGATATTCTCCTTGTCCAAATGACACGTTCATCTTCTATGCACTTGTGCATGGTAAGATAGATGCCGGTGGTCTGAGTTTCAAGGAGATTCTTCTTGACGTTGAAACACTGAACCAGATGGCCTTGAAAGGTAAGCTTGATATAACAAAAGTTTCATATAATGCATTCGGGAATCTCAGGGATGAATACTGTCTTCTGCGTTCAGGCGGAGCGCTTGGAAGGGGGTGCGGGCCATTGGTTGTAGCTTCAAAAGAATGTGAAATGGAAGATTTGAAGGGAAAGACAATAGCAATCCCCGGAGAGCTTACCACAGCTTATCTTCTTTTACAGCTTTATGAGCCTGATTTCAGGAGTAATGTCAAAGTGATGCCGTTTCATGAAATTATGGGTGCGGTTAAAGAAGGAAAGGTTGATGCAGGACTGATAATCCATGAAGGGAGATTTACTTATCCATCCTATGGGCTGAAAAAGATTATTGACCTTGGTGAGTGGTGGGAAAAAGAAACAGGTCTGCCGATACCATTGGGCTGCATTATCGCAAAGAGAAGTCTTGGAAACGATATCATAAGCAAGGCTGAAAGACTTATAAGGGAGAGCGTGCTTTATGCGATTAGCCGCCCCGAGATGCTCGGGGTGAAATATATAAAAGAGCATTCACAGGAGCTTGATGATTCTGTTATCGCTGAGCATATCAATCTCTATGTCAATGATTATTCGATTGATATTGGTGATGACGGTATAAGAGCTGTAAGGAAACTTCTGGACATGGCGGAAGAGAGAGGGATAATAAAAAAATCAGCAAACCCCCTCTGCATAAATCTTGATTCATAAAATCTTTGGCAAAAAAAGCCGCTCAAACACTATGTCCTGTCTTCCTTACTGAACAATGCGGCGCATACTTCACATAGACATGGATGCCTTCTTTGCCGCTGTTGAGCAGAGACGACATCCTGAACTTATTGGGAAACCTGTGATAATAGGCGGAAACGGAGACCCGAAAGAGAGGGGAGTTGTATCAACAGCGTCATACGAGGCAAGGAAATTCGGAGTCCACTCTGCAATGCCCTTAAGGACAGCATACAAACTCTGCCCTCAGGGAGTATTCCTTCCTGTTGATTATGAAGAATACTCAAGAGTCTCAACGGAGGTCAAAAATATCCTCAGAGAATTCAGCCCTGTTATGGAGGATGTCGGGATTGATGAGGCATTCCTTGATATAACAGATATGCCGGAAGATTCTGAAGAGATGGCAAAAAAAATTAAAGAAAGAATAAGAGAGGAACTTGAGCTTTCATGTTCCATAGGAATAGCAGAGAACAAACTCCTTGCAAAGATTGCGTCTGACCTTCAAAAGCCTGATGGGCTTACCATAATCAGAGAAGGTGACATCAAGAGATTAATCTGGCCCTTGCCTGTAAGAAAGCTCTGGGGGGTTGGGCCAAAAACAGAGGCTTATCTGAAGAGTATAAATATAAATACCATCGGCGAACTGGCTGCCATGTCACTTGAAAATTTGATAGGACATTTTGGCAATTCTTACGGGAATTATCTTTATGAGGCTTCAAGGGGCATAGACGAAAGTCCATTGGTAACACACTGGGAGCCTAAATCATCAAGCAGAGAGATTACTTTTCAGAGAGACACTAATGACTGGCAGACTATAGCAAGGACACTTGCATCACTGACAAAGGAAGTGGCTGAGGATATCAAACAGTCAAAATATCTCTGTAAGACAGTAACCTTAAAGGTAAGGTTTGAGGATTTCAAAACTTATACACGCGCAAAGACAATGGATGAATTTACAGACTCCAATGAAATCATAAGGAAGGCTGTATTTGAGGCGTTGGGAAAGATAGAGCTTAAAAAGAAGGTGAGGCTCATTGGAGTGAGGGTAAGCAATTTAAAGAAGATATAAACAACATATAAATCGTTCACCTTGAAATACCCTTTCAGGAGGCTGCGTCTGTCTCTCGGCAATATTAAACTACCTTTGTAAGAGTGCAGGTGTTAGTGCTATATATTAAACTCTCACAAGTTCTCATGCGGGGCTTCCGCTCCACTCCATGGAGACTTCAGCCCCTATACGGATAGACCCGTGAATCTTGCCTCAATCCAGCCGCAGCCTCCTTACGAATTTTTATTCTTTGTAATGCCGCTCAAAGGCATCGGCCCATATTCAGCATATTTTCATATTGCCGAAATAAAAACCAGTGAGCTATACTTTATAATCAGCAAGTAAGAAAATTTCAGGAGTTAGAGATGCCTTTTTTCAGTGAACTTTTTGTAAGTGAAATATTAAGAAAGCCTGTCCTTGACCCGAGAGGCGAAGAACTCGGCAGGGTGAAGGACCTTGTTGTTGTTAAAGGCGACCCATTGCCAAAGATTTCATTCCTCATCATTGAGAAGAAAAGAAAGCTCTTTAATCTCCCATGGAGTGACCTGAATATGTTCAACAAGAGAATAATCTCTGCGGCTGTATATAAAGAAGACCTGAAGCATTATGAAATGAACGAAGATGACCTCCTTCTCGTGAGGGATATTTTTGACAAGCAGATAGTTGACGTTAATGGCGCAAAGGTCGTGCGCGCAAATGACGTAAAGCTCGAGAGCTATGAAGGAGATGCGGTTCTAATCGCTGTTGATGTTGGCATGAGAGGGGCATTGAGGAGGCTCGGTGTAAAACTCGGCAGTGAAAAGTTCCTGAAACTATTGCGGCGCCCCCGCATCCCGTATAAACTGATAAGCTGGAATTATATCCAGCCCCTTAAGCCTAAGCTCAAGGCAATTGCCCTGACTGTGCCGAGGCAGATGGTTTCCGAGCTCCATCCTGCTGATATTGCAGAGATAATAAGCAAGGCGTCGCCTGATGAAGGCGCTCATCTTTTTAAAGACCTGGATATAGAGACTGCTGCAGAGGCGCTCTCTGAACTGAACCCTGAGGTGCAGGCAGAGATAATAAGCGCAGTTGACGCTGAGAAGGCTGCGGATATTATTGAGGAGATGTCCTCTGACGATGCCGCTGATGTGCTGAGCGACCTGCCCACGGAAAAGGCAAAGGAGATTCTTGACCACATAGAGAAAGAGGAGGCTGAGGACATTCAGGAACTTCTGTCGCACGAAGAGGATACAGCAGGCAGTCTGATGACCAAGGAGTTTATAGCATATGCGCCTGATATCACTGTGAAAGAGGCAATAGAGAACTTTAAGAAGGATGCTGAGGATATAGAGACTGTATATTACATTTATGTGCTTGATGCCGAGGGAAAAGCGCTCGGCGCTACATCCCTCAGGGAATTGCTGCTGGCAGACCCATCCATGATGCTTTCTGAGATAATGGAGACAAAGATTAAATCTGTGACTCCGAATGAAGACGTGGAGGTTGTTGCTGAGATAATGTCCAAATATAACCTTGCAGCAATACCTGTCGTTGATTCTAATAATGCCATGCTCGGTATCGTGACTGTTGATGACATAATGGATGTAATGGTAGAGGAGGCGACCGAGGATATGTACCACATTGCAGGCACATCAGAGGTCAGATTCGGAAACATAGAGGATGCCAGGCTGCTCGACATAGTCAAAACCCGCATACCATGGCTTGCGCTCTGCCTTTTAGGCGGACTGATTTCAAGTATCGTGATCAGCAGGTTTGAGAATACGCTTGCAACTTTTGTCGTGCTCGCAGCGTTCGTCCCTGTAATAATGGGGATGGCAGGCAATGCAGGGCTGCAGGTTTCCACAACCATGGTCCGTAACATAGGGCTTAATTCAATTAATAATTACTGGAGGTATGTGGCAAAGGAACTGCTCGCTGGACTGATGATCGCAGGCATAACAGGGATTGCTATTGCAGCGGCAGCAAGCGCCCTCAAAGGGATGCCGATGCTCGGCGTAGTTGTCGGGGTTTCAATGTTTCTCGCAATCAGCAGTTCCACAATCCTCGCAATACTGGCGCCGACGATAGCAGACAAAGTCGGGATTGACCCTGCGATTACCGCAGGCCCCTTTGTGACAGTGTTCAATGACATACTCGGATTAACAATATATTTTACAGTGGCAAGTATATTTATGAGATACCTGATATGAAAGCCGAAAAATAGAGATAGAAAGTTGATATATGCGCTGTCGCTGGTGAACAACGCAAAGATAATGGGAGAATATGTAAACCCGAAGAGTTATAATTACATATCGTGGGGCACGATAGTGGTTATAATCTGTCTCACTGTATTTTTTGTGGTTACAAGCATAATGCCTGCGGGAGGAAAGATTTAATTATCGTGGGTTTTAGCCGGTAGTGCACTAAAGAATATTCTGAATACAAAAGGAGTAAATTATGTCTCTAAAAGTAGAACAAAGATTGAATAACTTTTTTTTCACAGAGGGAAGCCCCAAAATCTATGTTACAGGAGCTTATATAGAACCGGCCAAGATTAAAGTCGGGGATAAAGAAAGATTTGTGTGGGTTGTGTCACAATTTGATAGTGATTCATACTTGAATGGCAAATTGTGTTCCCCTGAAATAATGTCAAAGAACTTAAACGGCTTATTGAATATCAACAATCAAAAAAGAAGTTAATTGGACAAAAAAGAGGATCTTCTTGTGTTTTCATTTGATGATGTGATGTCTGAGAGAGATAGTGCGATTGGAAAGGTCTGAAATTATAGCAAGATAGGGAGAGCCGATGGTTAAGGCAATAGAGTGGAAAGACGGGAAAGTTATAATGCTTGACCAGAGCAGGCTTCCGCTTGAGGTCAAATATATTGAGTGCACTGATTACCATATCATTGCTGAGGGCATAAAAAAACTCTGGATAAGAGGCGCTCCTGCAATCGGCATAGCAGCGGCAATGGGGATTGCGCTCGGCGCACAGGATATAAAGGCAAAGAATTACAGGGAATTCATAAAAGGCATAGAGACCATATTTGATGTCATGCTTTCAACAAGGCCTACGGCAGTAAATATAAAATGGGCTGTTGAAAGGATAAAAAGGCTTTTAAAAGAGAGACGCGGTGAATCGGTTAATCGGTTAAAGGAACTTCTCATTGAAGAGGCAAAAAAAATACATGAAGAAGACATTGAGGTTAATAAGGCAATAGGAAGATGGGGCTCGCAGTTTATAAAAGACGGCGATACAGTTCTCACTCACTGCAATGCAGGAAGTCTTGCAACGGGCGGATACGGCACGGCAACAGCGCCGATATTTGTCGCAATAGAACAGGGGAAAAAGATACAGGTCATAGCTGATGAGACAAGGCCAGTGCTTCAGGGAGCGAGGCTTACCGCATGGGAACTGATGCAGGCAGGCGTTCCGGTGACGCTTATAACAGACAACTCTGCAGGCGCTCTCATGAAAAAAGGCGAGATAGACCTTGCCATTGTCGGCACTGACAGAACTGTCAGGAACGGAGATGTGGCTAATAAAATCGGGACATATTCTGTAGCTGTATTATGCAAAGAGCATAAGATACCGTTTTATGTTGCGGCGCCGCTCAGCAGCATTGATTTTTCAATTCCCACAGGCGATAAGATTCCAATAGAGGAAAGAGGCGCAGAGGAAGTTACACATATATTCGGTAGATGCCAGATTGCGCCTGACGGAGTAAAGGTTAGAAATATGGCATTTGATGTTACCCCTGCAAAATATGTGACGGCAATTATCACTGAAAAGGGCGCATTCAGGCCGAAAGACATTAGAAAATTGGCAAAGAAAGATGTTAATCTTGATGAGTTCAGGCTATAGTGTGGTGTCTCATAAATAAGTTTGCACAATTTTGTCATTCCCGCTTGTCGGGAATCCTTCTTTTAAAAGGGGAACGATTCTGGACAAGCCAGAATGACACTACATAAAGTGTAAAGCAGAAGATACTACGACTGACATGATTAAGACAACGGATATTAAAAAGGTTTTTGATGCGTATGAGAGGGAATTAAGTCTCGTTGAGGCTAAACTTGAAGAACTGTTCCAGAGCGAAGCTCCTCTTATACCGTTGATAGGCAAGTATCTGCTTGAGAGCGGAGGCAAGAGATTAAGGCCGCTTTTCCTGCTTTCAAGCGCAAGGCTTGCAGGCTATAAAGGGGATGAACATATAACTCTTGCAGGCATCATAGAGCTGATACATATGGCGTCACTGCTTCATGATGATGTTGTTGACGCTGCAAAGATACGGAGAGGCAGGGCAGCAGCCCATTCGGTATGGGGGAATCAGATTGTGATTCTGGTCGGAGATTTTCTGTATTCAAATGCCCTTAAAAAAGCTGTGTCTTTCAAAGATCAGAGAATAATGGAAGCCCTTTCAGAGGCGACAACGAGTATGACAGAGGGAGAGATACTGCAGCTTCAGAAGACTGCTGATATCAATATTACAGAGGACGAATATATAAAAATAATATCTGCCAAGACAGGATTGCTCATATCAGCGGCATGCAGGATCGGCGCAATACTGAGCATCAGCCCTTCTGCTGAAGAAAATGCCCTTGCAATGTTCGGGTTCAAGGCAGGCACGGCTTTTCAGATGGCGGATGATATTCTTGATTACGTGGCAGAAGAGAGCGAGCTTGGCAAGAAACTCGGCAAGGACATAGGAGAGGGGAAAATAACATTGCCTGTTATTTATCTTTTTAAAAATGCCTCGGCTGATGAGAAAGAGGAAATAAAACGGATAATAGAAAAACCCTCGGAAGAAGGACTCAAGCGGATTCTTGCGCTCTTCAGGCAGTACAGTGTTCTGAAAGAGTCACTCAAAAGGGCACAGGCTCTTGTTGATGAGGCAAAGGCAGAGCTTTCCATATTCCCTGACTCTCCTGACAGGGACGCCATGCTGAGCCTTGCTGACTATGCAATATCAAGAGATAAATAATATGCATCCATTGGTCAAACTCGCAAGGCAGACAGTAGAGACTTATGTTAATGAACGCCGTGTGATAGAGCCTCCTGCCGGGCTTACGCCTGAGATGAAACAAAAGGCAGGAGCATTTGTCTCTATAAAAAAACACGGAGAATTAAGAGGCTGCATAGGAACTTTTATCCCTTCCTGCGAGAATGTTGCCGAAGAGATTATAAGAAACGCAATATGCGCTGCAACACAGGACCCGAGATTCCACTGTGTTGAAAAGGAAGAACTGAGCGAGCTTGCTTATTCTGTTGATGTCCTGACTCCGCCTGAAGAGGTTAAAGGCCTTAAAGACCTTAATCCTAAAAAATACGGGGTAATAGTTTCAAAAGGGCAGAGGAAAGGATTGCTCCTGCCTGACCTTGAAGGCGTTGACACTGTTGAAGAGCAGCTCCGCATTGCAAAGATGAAGGCAGGAATATATGATAATGAGGAAGTTAAAATCTTCAGGTTTGAGGTTAAAAGATACCACTAACTGATAAGATAAAGCCATGGCAATATCACCTAAATGCAGGGCATAGTACTCTCGCTCATTCTCGCTGCGCTCCGAGGTTTTGCCTGCTTTTATTTCTTGATACTTTAGTGTATGAATTGCAGGCAAAAAAGCCGCTCAAATACTATGCCCTGCCTTCAGGTAAAAACTATTTTCGTTTTCTCTTATATTCTCCGCTTTTTCCCCCGCGTTTTTCCATTAGCATAATATCAGAGATAACCATTTCCTTATCAACTGCCTTGCACATGTCATAGATCGTGAGCGCGGCGGCAGATACAGCAGTAAGCGCCTCCATCTCAACGCCTGTCTGCCCTGTTATCTTAACGCGGGATTCTATATCTATCCTGTTTTTTTTCTCGTCAAGTTTGAAGTCAATGTCAACTGACGTGATGTTCAGAGGATGACAGAGAGGAATAATCTCGGATGTCCTTTTTGCAGCCATAATCCCTGCAAGCTTTGCGACATTCAATACATCGCCTTTTGAGACCCTGCCGGATTTTATTAGCTTAAAGGTCTCTTTTTTCATATAGACAGAACCTCGCGCAACAGCCATTCTTTCGGTTAATGGTTTTGAACCTACATCAACCATCTTAGGCATGCCTTTTTCGTCTATGTGGGTAAGTTTTTTCATGGAATCTAATATAGCATCTTATTCAGCTTGGACGCAATTATTATTAGGCTTAGGCTGCTTTTGGGATTTATTTCTGAGGCGGATTTATCACCTGCCATAAATAAATTCTTGCCTCGCCAATAGTCAAAAATATAAAATACCTGCATGAATGTAAGGGTGGACGAGGATAAGTGCATTGGCTGCGGGACATGTCAGGAGATATGCCCTGCTGTTTTTCATCTGAATGAGGCGACAGGAAAATCAGAGATTGTTGACCCTGACGGGTGCGATTATGCAGGCTGCTGCGAGGCAGCGGAAGAGAACTGCCCTGTTGAAGCGATTATGCTGGAAGAATAAGTCTATTGCTTA
>JAHILQ010000147.1 GCA_018896985.1 Nitrospinota bacterium | reverse complement strand
TGTCTTACTTCTTGACTAAACACTCTCTATGCATTAGTCTAATTCACATGAAACCCTCACGAGCCTTAGGCTCACAAAGGGACATGAAAATACTTAGACAACAATGTCATTCCCCGATTTAATCGGGGAATCCAGTTCCTTAGCTCTGGATGCCCGATTAAGAACTTCGGGCATGACGTCAAAAAAATAAGTTGCATGTGTCCTTACTAATGACCGCATTAGTAATTCTTAACTTTTATTGTTGGTTGGAGGAATAGATGCGTTTTTCAAAAATGTTCATCCCTACACTGAGAGAAGTTCCTGCAGATGCGGATGCAGTCAGCCACAGGCTGATGCTCAGGGCAGGCTATGTGAGGCAGCTTGCTGCCGGGCTGTATATATTTCTTCCCTTGGGCTGGAGGGCGCTTGACAGGATAAATGCAATTCTGAAAGAGGAGATGGAGGCTATCGGCGCTCAGGAGATATCAATGCCTGTGCTTCATCCGGCAGAGGTCTGGCAGCAGACAGGAAGATGGAATACAATCGGGGATGAGATGTTCAGGCTCAAAGACAGGACGGGTAGGGACATGTGCCTTGGCATGACACATGAGGAAATAATGACATGGCTTGCATCAAGAGAGATTCGCTCATACAGGGATTTGCCGCAGATATGGTATCAGATTCAGACAAAACTCAGGGATGAGGCAAGACCCAAGAGCGGTGTTTTAAGGACAAGGGAATTCATAATGAAAGACAGCTACAGTCTTGACGCTGACGAGGAGTCCCTTGATAGAAGTTACCAGCTTCATGCAAAAGCGTATCATAAGATATTCCAAAGGTGCGGTTTGAAATTCCATCAGGTTGAGTCAGACCCCGGCATGATGGGAGGAGCGGTTTCCCATGAATTCATGGCGCCAAGCCCTGCAGGTGAGGATGAGGCAGCTTTATGTGATAAGTGCGGGTATTCTGCCAATGTCGAGCTTGCCATATCAATACCGCCTGAACTAAAGTTTGAAGAATGGCAGCTTGAAGAGGTTCATACACCTGAGAAGAGAACTGTGCAGGAGGTTTCAAATTTCCTCAAGCTCCCGCCTTCGTATTTTATTAAGAGCATCCTTGTTATAACAGATAAAGAACCTGTATTAGCGCTTGTGAGGGGAGACCAGGACTTGCATGAAAAGAAGCTTACAAAGATTATCGGCAGTCACAGGCCTGCCCAGAAAACAGAGGTCAAGGAAATTTTAGGTGTTGAGGCTGGATTTATTGGCCCCATGAACCAAAAGATTAAGATAATCGCTGACCAAACACTCAAAGAAGGCGACTATGTAAGCGGCGCCAATAAGCGGCACTATCACATGAAAGGTGTTAAGGCAGAAAGAGACTTTAAGGCAGAGTGGCATGACATACACCTTGCAAAGCAGGGCGATAAATGCTCCAAGTGCGGAGCTGAATTAAGGATAGAACGCTGCATTGAGATTGGAAATATTTTTAAGCTTGGGACAAAATACTCAGTGCCGCTAAAGGCATTTTTTCTTGATGAAAACGGCAATGAAAAACCGGTTATCATGGGAAGTTATGGCATAGGGCCAGCGCGTATTGCAGCAGCAGCAATAGAGCAGAACAATGACAAGGACGGAATCATCTGGCCCAAGAGCATTGCGCCATTTGACGTTGAACTTCTGCCCCTGAATATGAATGATTCAAAGACAGTTGAGGTTGCAGAGAAACTTTATAACGACTTGAGAGGAAAAGGCATTGAAGTTTTGCTTGATGACCGTGATGAAAGGGCAGGCGTAAAGTTCAAAGACGCTGATTTAATCGGAATCCCGACCCACATCATCCTCGGAGAGAAAAACCTCAAAGAAGGGCTTGTTGAGATTAAGGACAGAAGGACAAAAGAGGCGGCTAAGGTGAGGGTGGAGGAAGTGGGGGAGAGGGTAAAGGGGTAATGCATGTGATAGTGTAGTGTCTCCGGATTAGCTTTGCAGTGTTGTCATTCCCGCTTGTCCGCGCTCAGGCGGATTCGCCGAGGAGAATCGGGAATCCTTCCGAAAGATTCTGGACAAGCCAGAATGACAGAGAATGAGGTGACCCTGTGGTAAGACCACTAGGAATTGCAATTCATTAAAATTACCAAAAGTCTTCTTACTATATGAGAATAATTCATTGCACCAAAAAACTTTTTCAAGAACTTGATGTAAATATTCTTGAACCTGACAATATCCCTTCCACCCCAGAAGGTCTTGGAAATTGGTATGCCAATCTGATAAGGATTGACAGAAGAAAGTGCATCCTTTTCACGAATGAGAAAACCCTATATTCGTTCCTTATCCCAAAGGTCTTAAAGAGCAATCTGAAGAACATCGAGGAGGAGTTTCTTATCAATCTAAATTTAAATCTGCAAGCTGAAGGGTTCAGTCTTGAAGTGATAAGCAGAGTCATGCAGGAATATGGAGAAATAGGCTTTGCAAAAACTGCCAATAAGAGAGTTTTGGGTTCGATGAATGAGCTTGCCTATCTGTATGCGGTTCATATTATAGAAGATGGGGGATTTGATAATATTAGAATGCTTCAGCTCAATCAGAGAATAAACAGGACCCCGATGAGTGCACTAAAGTATCAGTTTCCAATAGAGGTTTTGAAGAAGGTATTGCAGGGAGTCCCATAGATGAAAACTAATAACGAGGAGTTTGATATTGAAAAAATAAGTAGCCTTAAAAGCGAACTATAATCTATTGTTGATAAAAATGGTATTAAAGAAATAAAAATCGAAGAATTAGCACGGAAGACAAAGTTAGAATCCTATTACAATACTGCTTATCGTCTTTTTAGCAATATTGTTCACATTGGTGTTAAATCCCTTGAAGATTATCTTGAGCTTGACAGTAATGGAAAAATAAAAGGGTTATCAGTTTATCCATATCAGGATGACATTCCAAGGTTATTTATATCTGCAATCGAGTTAATATTGTTGGCTGTTGAAGGCATAAACAACATCTTCGAAATTAGCCTTGAGGAAAAAATTGAGAATTTGAAGAAAAGATTAAATAAGGCTGTTAAATGTCATTTGGAGAGAGGCTGATAACATTTCAATAAATCTGTCCCCTTTATCGTCCTTTTTAAAACGTTTTCAACACATGGCCTACAGACCCACCAGAACAACGCGGACAGACTACTGTTGATCCAGAATTGCGCCAAGCTGTCATTTATTTTTCAGGAATATGAACAGAAACGCCACATTTAAAACACGAAGAGACAAATCCATCATCAGCTCTTCCTTTTTGCAGGGTAGTAATGGCGCAAACAAAAAAAGGCCCTGGGTCACCATGCTTTTTTCTATTTTGATCCTCTGTATCTTTCATTTTTTGATTTTCAACTAATGATTATACCAAGTTGATATTTGCTGCTTTCATGGGAGGAATATAGCGCATTTTGGTGCGAAGAGAAAGAGAAAAAAATCAATAAAAGAACCCTGTGGCAGAGACCACAGGGTTGACGAAGCAATCTCAAAGGAAAGATTGCCACGCTGCGCTCGCAATGACAAAAAGGAGACCTGTAGCAAGACTAAGCGAATAGCAAGTTTAATCCCCAGCCCCCTTTCCTCATCGCGCTCAGAAACACATCCGGACGCAGGAGAGAGCAACTGATTTAATTACTTATATCATGGCAATGCCGCTTGACATTAAAGTATAATTAAGTAAATGAACAGGGATGTATTACGAAGCGCTATTGAGATATTGGAGGTAAATTATGGCGCTGAAAAATGATCATTACACTTACAGAGTAACATGGTCAGCGGCAGATAACGAATATGTCGGACTGTGCGCTGAATTTCCGAGCTTAAGCTGGTTAGCGAAAACCCCGGAAGAAGCTTTAAGGGGTATTCGCAAAGTTGTTGCCGTGGTAATAGAAGATATGAGAAAAACAGGCGAGGTTATACCTGCGCCGATAGCAAATCGCCATTACAGCGGAAAATTCGTTGTGCGTGTTACTCCTGAAACACATAAAGACCTTGCTGTGCAGGCGGCTGAAAACGGGGTAAGTCTAAATCGTCTTGCTGCTGCTAAATTAAGCCGGTGATACTATGAGATATTTAAAAAACATTCATCACATTCATTTCAGGAACTTAAACACGCGGCGGCATAAATTTAATCCATACTCTATAATTCGACAGGCACATTGTTTATCTGATCCGGGAAGTCGGAAAGCATGCGCTCTGATAAAGTAAACGGCAAGGAGTCACACCGCCCCTTTTCTCACCGCACTCAAAAACACCTCCGGACGCAAAACCCTTATCTCCTTAAATTCCTTAATCTTCAAAAGGTGCATGTCACGGCTGATTATGTATCCGGCGTCTGATTTTATAGCCAGATGAAAGAACTTGTCATCATCAGGGTCTTCCGGAACTATCCTTTCCCTGCTCCGGCTTTCATCAATATGCGCAATCTCTTTTATCAGGGTGATAAATATATCTATCTTTTCTTCATCCCACCCGTGGAGTTTCTGAATCCGAGGGTATAAGAGCACCCTCCTGAATTCTGAAAGGATTTCGCCGGATATGACCAACTCATATTTCTGCTCGCCCTTCAGGCCGGAAGCCTTTAATATTTCAAATGCAATGCCTTCAGGATTCAGCAGCGCAGATACAAGCTGGTTTGTATCAAGGACAACCCGAATCATCAGGCTTTAGCTCTACGCCTTGCCCATCTCACAGCTTCGTCTATAAGATTTTCTATCTCTTCAGATTTTCCCGCTTTGTTCTTTTCATAAACCTCTTCTATAAGCATCAAAAGCGCCTTTTTAGCCTCTTTATGTTTCTTGACAATTTCCAGCGGCACAATTGCAGCGGCAGGTTTCCCCTTTTTACTTATGATGTACTGATCGCCTCTGAGCCGTGCGCCTTCAACAAGGTCACCGAGCTTTTTTCTTGCATCCTCTATTGTTACCGTCTTTCCCATATTGCCTCCAGTTACTTAAGAAACTTAAGTTAAGTATATCTTAACGGGAGTTAAAAGTAAAGACATAAAAACTTTTGCCTCATTTCTGCCCCTTTCTTCTCGCAGTGATGATGAAAAGGATAAAGAGAAATGCGGAAAGGAATGCCGTGATAGAGCCGTAATAGAATGTTGCGTGCGAGCCGTATTTATCCCAGAGCCACCCTCCGATAACGCTTGCAGGGAGTATTGCAAGACCGACAAACGTGTTGAAAATCCCATAGCCTGTAGCCCTGGATTTATCCGGGATTATAGTTCCGAGATAAGCTTTTTGAATTCCCTCTGTCAATCCCATGAAAACTCCGTATAAAAGAAATAATCCCCAGATGTGTTTCTGCTCTGATGCAGAGGCAAACCCCCAGTATATAAATCCAAAAAGGATAAAGCCTGAGAGTATAACCCTCTTCCTTCCTATTCTGTCTGAGATGATTCCGGCAGGAATTGCGGTAAGGGCATAAACAAGGTTGAAACAGAGATAGATTATTGGTATCTGCGTTTCTTTAATGCCTGTATCTGTCGCCTTGAGAATAAGAAACACATCGCTTGAGTTGCCTATTGCAAAGAGCGTTGCAATTGCCACAAATGCCTTGAAACGCCAATCAAAGTTAGCGCGGAAGGCCGGTCTCCTCGGCGACTCGCCTGAGGCGAGAAGCTCGGAAGCGTCAGACTCTTGAATTTCTGCTCTTTTGCTCTTCTGTTCTTTAATGAAGAAGACAATTATCAGCACTGCGATTATTCCCGGAATCATAGAAAGCCAGAAGACAAGGCGGTAATTGCCTGTAAAGAGCGAAAGCAGGATAAATGCAATTGCGGGGCCAATAACGGCTCCAAGCGTATCCATGCCCCTGTGAAATCCAAAAGAGCGCCCGAGGTCTTTATGCAGGGCTGATTCAGCAATTATTGCATCTCTCGGAGCGCCCCTGATTCCCTTTCCGAACCTGTCAGTAAAACGAAATGCAAGGACGTGTCCCCAGAGTGTTGAAAGCGCTATTATCGGCCTGCTCAATGTTGAGATGCCATAACCAACAATAAGGAGGATTTTTCTCTTGCCGATTCTGTCGGAGAACCATCCTGAAAATATTTTCAGAAGACTTGCGGTGCTTTCCGCAATCCCTTCTATGAGGCCTATGACAGATTTATTTACTCCAAGGACAGAACTTAAAAATATTGGAACAAGCGGATATATCATCTCTGAGCTCATGTCCATAAAAAAGCTCACAAGCCCCGTGAAAAAGACATTTCGTTCTAAGCCAATGATTTTTTTATCAGGCATTGCTTTCAAAGTTCAGGATACAGGCAATGTCAAAACACCTTTATCTGTTTATAGAAAAACGGCTTAAGAGTTTTAAGAACCGTGATTGACATAACAGGCTTCAAAAGCCATGAAAAAACTGAACCGCTTCCGAGACAGCGTTTGCAATACGGATGAACAAGCTGAAATTTTTTAAACCCTCTCACAATCTCGCCAAGTCCATTTGATGACAGGACTTCTTTAAGAGATGAATTATTGAGATTGCCGACCTTTGTGCGTCCATTAAAATCCACGCAGCACAGCGCAACATCGCCATTATGCAAAATACTGAAGTGGTCTCTCATTCCGAAACAGTACCCTGCCCATGCGTCATAAACCTTTCCGCTGTCAAAGGCGTGTCCCCAGTCTTCAAGCATATATGTCTCAAAAAAAACATCAGGATAAATCTCCACGACATTCCATTTGTAGGAAACAAGGGATTTTATGCGCCTTATTGCTTTTTCTCTCTTTTCTGATTCAACACCTAAAATGTCGTATATGCGGTCAGCCCAGTAGCTGAATGTATCACGCAATTCTTCTGTTGATGACATAACCCTTACTGGTCCGGCTTTTTTCTCTATGTTTTTCTGCGGAAACCTTGTGTTAAGAAACCTGAACTTAAAGACTGTGCCTCTTCTCTTTGCCATATAGGAAGAGAAGAAGTTGAGAATGCCGCTGAGATAAGAATCAAACGTAAGCGCATTAGCCTTTCTGAGGACAAATGATTTTGCATCAGGCGTCTGAAGAGAAATATCTATCTGATGGAGGTTATATTCCAGAAGGCGTTTTCCTGTCTCGCCTCCAAGCCTGCTTCCGTTAGTGGTAAGCCCCACTTTCGCTCCTTTATCATGGGCGTAAGACAGTATCTCAAAAAAATCAGGATGCAGTGTCGGCTCTCCCATTACGTGGAAGGTAATCTTATCGCACAGCTTGTTTTCCTGAATTTCATCAATTATCTTTTTCGCAAGTTTCGTATCCATATAGCCGTATGGCCTTTCCATCGCAGACTTCGGACAGAATACGCAGTTAAAATCACAGATGTTTGTGAGTTCTATATGGATTCTCTTGAGCGGGACTTCTATATGACCGAAATATCTTTTTCCCATTTTATCTTCTCCGCCTTCTGTTATTATAATTTCCCTCTCGCCTCAAATACAACCTTCATTCCACGCAGGATACATAAACCGAAGATGCAGTTAGCGTTCTATATATATAAGGATAAGGAGGCTGTGGTTGTATTTCGGCAAGATTCACGGGTCTGTCAGTATAGGGGCTGAAGACTCCATGAAGTGGAGCGGAAGCCCCGCATGAGAACTTGTAAGAGATTCATATATTGTACTAACACTGCACTTTTGCACAAAGGTAGTTTAATATTGCTGAAAGACAGCCACAGCCTCCTGAAAGGGTATTTTAAGGTGGAGGATAAATGATCTATTTGAGTTAAAATATATCAATGGGAAGTGATTTAAGCAAAGATATGCAGCTTGCATCCACCGCAGGAGAAGAAGAACTAAAACCTCTTGTATACCACAAATCCTCTGCGGTTATTGCAATACTCATCAACAATAATGGAAACAATGAGAACAATGAGGGACACTTCCCGCATTTCCCGCGCACTCGACGAAAAGTACCAAAGCGCCACTCGCTTCATCTCATCGGGCGACTCGGGCGACTCGCCGAGGAGAGCGAATCCGCTGAGGCGGAAGCGAGTCAGTTCGTGATAGCGCTGTTGCTGAAACAAAATTTCTACTATGATAAAATAGCTGACAATGCGCAAATATGTTTTTACGGCACAATTCGAAAAGTCTTATTCAAAGCTCCCTGATGATATTGCAGAGCTTTTTGAGAAGAAACTGCCCGTTTTTCTGAAAGACATCTTTCATCCGTCATTCAGGACAAAGAAGATGGAGGGGTTCAGGAATCCGTATATCTGGGAGGCTTCATTGACAATGAGCTATAGATTCACGTTCGAGATGGATAAGGAAGGCAAGATTATTTTCAGAAACATAGGGACTCATTCTATTCTCGAAAGGAAAAAAGTTTAGCGGCTTTTTCTGGAAGTTCTCAGTTCTTTGCGCCTTTTCCTCAGGTAGGAAATACCTTCTTCCGCAGAGGTGAAAATCTCTGAGACACGGCCTTTCTTGGTATCTTCTTCAGCCACCCTTTCAGCCTCCTGCCATTCCTTTGTCCAGAACCATGCCTGATCAGCGTCTATAAGCTTTTTTGCTTTTACTATAAGCTTGTCATCAGCAAACTCGAAATCAAGGTAGTCACCACTGGAGATACGAAGCCTCTCCATGACCTCTTTTGGTATTCTTACCTGACCGCCAGGGCTTATCTTAACAGTAGTTGCCATATGTTTAATCTACACTTTTAAACATATTTTGTCAAATACAATCCTCGGATGCCCTGCCTCCCTTAAGATACTTCCACTTTTTCCTTATTTGCTTTTGCAGCCCTTTTGAATACGAATTTGCCGTTCTTAAAATCAGCCCCCACAACATCCCCTTCTTTAAATGTCTTATCGAGAATGCTCAATGCCAAAGAGTTAAGTATCTCCTTTTGGATAGCCCTTTTTAATGGCCTTGCGCCATAAACAGGATCAAACCCTGTCTCCGCAAGATGCTCTTTTGCGGCATCTGTCAGGGTTATATCTATATTCTTTTCCATTATGTATTTCTTCATTCTGCTAACCTGTATCTCAACAATCTCCTTCAGAAGCTGCATTGAAAGGGGATTGAATATAACAATCTCATCAACCCTGTTAATGAACTCCGGCTTGAAGAATGCCTTGAGGTCTGCCATTACCTTATCCTTCATTTCTTTATTATTCTCTTCCTCTGCAGAACCCCAGTATGCAACGGGCCTCTTCGTCCTCTCTGTAAGGAGTTCCTGTATATGCGTGCTCCCGATATTTGACGTCATTATTAGAACACTATTTCTGAAATCAACTGTCCGTCCATGCCCGTCTGTAAGCCTTCCGTCATCAAGCACCTGCAAAAGTAGATTAAAGACATCGGGATGCGCTTTTTCTATTTCATCAAATAGCACCACAGCATAAGGCCTTCTCCTGATTGCCTCTGTAAGCTGTCCTCCCTCTTCATATCCGACATAGCCCGGAGGCGCGCCGATGAGCCTTGAAACCGTATGCCTTTCCTGATACTCAGACATATCAATGCGCACCATTGCATTCTCATCATCAAACAAAAACTCAGCCAAAGCCCTTGCAATCTCTGTCTTTCCAACACCTGTGGGGCCGAGAAATATAAAAGAACCGATTGGACGATTCGGGTCCTGAATCCCTGCCCTTGAACGCCTGACTGCATTTGAGACAGCCACTATTGCCTCATCCTGCCCCACAACTCTGAGCCTGAGTCTTTCTTCCATTTTAAGAAGCTTCTGAATCTCTCCTTCAAGCATCCTTGATATAGGCACGCCTGTCCATTTTGAGACGACCTCTGCTATGTCTTCTTCATCAACCTCTTCTTTGAGCATCTTTCTTCTTGCCTGAACACCGGCAAGTTTTTTATTCTCACCCTCAAGTGATTTCTGGAGTTCAAGGAGCTTGCCGTATCTCAGTTCTGATGCCTTTGTCAGGTCTCCTTCACGTTCAGCGCGCTCTGATTCTATCTTTGTCTTTTCAATCTGCTCTTTAATATCTCTTATCCTTGAGATTATCTCTTTCTCAGCAAGCCATTGCGCCCTGAGTTCGTCCCTTT